>JBKBWE010000126.1:0-7530 GCA_046289145.1 Sediminibacterium sp. | reverse complement strand
AAGAAGCTGAATCAGGTGGAAGTAAACTATTGGGTAGACTAGGTGGTGGTGCAAAAGTAGTAGCAGAAACCAATTTAATGATTGGAAGTGATGCGTTGGATTACAGTGGAACAACCGGGTTTTATGCAAATGGAAGTTCTATTATTGGCTTCAATATTAAACAAAGTATGTCTAATATAAGCGTTGGTAATTGGCTCTTAAAAAAGCCCATCACTATTGACGGAGTGATTGAAAAGAAAAAGTATAAAGCGGAAGAACAAGCAAAAGTAGATATGTGGGGCAATGATTATGGATTATTTAGGGTATTTGATGTTGATGATCGATTTATGAAAAATGTTCAAGCAATTCCAGTAGAATCAAGTAAATATAAAGCGGGTGTTGCAACAGCAGCTAATAAATACCTAAATGCGGTGATGGATGAAATCAGGAGCAACTTAAAATAGCAAATACATAAATATTAACGAATTGACTAAAAAAATAATCTCAAAATGAACTAGGTTTGATACTTCTAAACAGTATCAATGTCAATAGTAGTAAGCCATTTAGTCAAAAATTACGGAACACAAATAGCAGTGAACGATCTGTCCTTTTCTTTAGAAAAAGGGGAGATCGTTGGCTTTTTAGGACCTAATGGAGCAGGGAAAAGCACTACTATGAAAATGATTACAGGATCAATTGAACCAGACGCTGGCTTTATTGAAGTGAATGGCATCAATATGAGTAAAGATCCAATTACAGCTAAAAGAAGAATTGGCTATTTAGCGGAATCCAACCCACACTATTACGATCTATACATTAAAGAATATTTAGAATTTGTTGCACATGTGCATGAAATAAAGGAAGTGCAAAAGCAAATTACAAAAGTGATTGAACAGGTAGGATTAGGCCCAGAGCAACATAAAAAAATTGGCCAACTATCAAAGGGCTATAAGCAAAGGGTGGGATTAGCAGCGGCTATTATTCATGAACCCGATGTGCTGATTTTAGATGAACCTACTACCGGATTAGACCCTAATCAAATTATAGAGATCAGACAATTGATCAAGGAACTGGGTCAAAATAAAACCGTTTTATTCTCCAGCCATATTTTACAAGAAGTAGAAGCCATCTGCGGTAGGGTGATTATCATTCACAAAGGGAATTTAGTAGCCAATCAACCCATTCATGAATTGAATCAAAACAACAGTTTAGAGCAAGTTTTCAGAAGCTTAACAGGGGCTATTAGTGTATAAACTACATAATACTTATATTTGAGTCCACTTTAAAATAAATAACATGAGTTACATTATTGATGTACATGCAAGACAGATATTAGATAGTAGAGGTAATCCTACAGTAGAAGTAGATGTATTAACCGACGATGGCGCATTAGGCAGAGCCGCGGTTCCAAGTGGAGCTAGCACTGGCATTCATGAAGCAGTTGAGCTAAGAGATAATGATAAAAAGAAATATGTTGGTAAAGGCGTATTAAAAGCAGTAAAGAATGTGAATACTGCTATTGCCGATGCAATTGTAGGATTAGATGTTTCTGAACAAGCTTCTATAGATCAAATCATGATTGATTTAGATGGAACGCCTAACAAAGGCAAGCTTGGTGCAAACGCTATTTTAGCAGTGAGCATGGCCGTTGCTAAAGCAGCAGCTGACGAAGCATCTTTACCATTGTATCGTTATATAGGCGGAACCAATGCAAAAACATTACCGATTCCAATGATGAATATTGTGAACGGTGGTGCACACGCAGATAACAAAATTGATTTCCAAGAATTCATGATCATGCCTGTTGGCGCTCCAAGCTTTAGCGAAGGATTGCGTTGGGGAGTTGAAATTTTCCATACCCTTAAAACGGTGTTGAAAAAGAAAGGATATAGCACCAACGTGGGTGACGAAGGTGGTTTTGCACCCAATATTCAAAGCAACGAAGAAGCCATTGAAACAGTATTAGAATCAATACATGCTGCTGGTTACAAAACAGGTTCTCAAATTGTAATTGCCATGGACGCAGCAAACAGTGAACTATGGGATGCGAAAAAGAAAAAATATGTTTTCCATAAGAGCAGTGGTAAAGTAATGAACAGTGATGAACTAGTGAAGTTCTGGGAAAAATGGGTAAAGCAATATCCAATTGTTTCGATTGAAGATGGAATGGCAGAAGATGATTGGAATGGATGGAAAGCTTTGACACAAGCGGTTGGTAGCAAATGTCAATTAGTAGGAGATGATTTATTTGTAACCAATGTAGATCGTATTCAACAAGGGGTTGACAAACATATTGCCAATGGCTTATTGGTTAAGGTAAATCAAATTGGAACCATTACTGAAACCATTAATGCAGTTACTTTGGCACAACACAATGGTTACAATACCATCATGAGTCATAGAAGTGGTGAAACAGAAGATACTACTATTGCTGATTTAGCAGTAGCATTAAACTGTGGCCAAATTAAAACGGGTTCTGCTTCAAGAACCGACCGTATGGCTAAATACAACCAGTTAATCCGTATAGAAGAAATGTTGGGTGAAACGGGCATTTATCCAAAAGGAAAAATCAAATTCGGTAAATAACCATTTGCACGACTGTGCACAAATCATACTTGGCAGATAAAGGTTTCTTATTACTTTTATCTGCCAATTTTTTATGAAGAAAGCAATTCCATACCTAACCAATAAATACTTAATAGCAGCAATTCTATTTATTGTTTGGATGTTGTTTTACGACCAGCGAGATTATTTTCAGCAAAAAGAACGCAGGGACGAGTTAAAAAAATTAGAATTAAAGAAAGCCTATTACGAGCAGGAAATAGAAAAGACCAAGAAAGAGTTAAACGACTTACAAAACAATCCTGCTGCTATTGAGAAATACGCCCGTGAGCGATATTTAATGAAGAAAGACGGGGAAGATATTTTTATTATTGAAGACTCCACCGCCCGAAAAAAATAATTCTTTACAATATTTTAATATTGGTGCCGTTTTATAAAAGACCGTATCCTCTTGTTCACTCGCAGACAACTGCTTATGAAAAACTTTAAAGAAGAGGAATTGATTATGTACGTATACCAAGATTGCACACCTGAGCTTACCAAAGCCATTGATAAAGCTATAATAGAAGATGCCGAACTAAAAAAACAAATAGAAACGCTGCAACGTTCTAAGGATCAACTGGATAAATTGAAGCTTAAATCCCCTTCTAAAAAATCTATTAAAGCTATTTTGGATTACGCAAAGAAAAGAGCGGAATAAATATTTTGCTTAGTGCCTGTTCTTAAATTTGCACATGACCAAGAAACAGCGATACCAAGAAGTTATTGACTATTTTCAAGAAACGACTCCTGTTGCAGAAACAGAATTAGTGTACGATAATCCCTTTCAATTATTGGTGGCTGTAATCTTATCGGCACAATGCACCGACAAACGAGTAAACCTAACAACACCCAGTATTTTCAAGGTATACCCTACCCCAGAAAAAATGGCGAAAGCCCCTTTTGATGAGTTGTTTCCGCTCATTAGAAGCATATCTTATCCCAACAATAAAACCAAGCATTTGATTGGCATGGCCAATATGTTGTTAGACAATTTTGGCGGTGAAGTACCTATGACGGTTGAAGAATTGGTAAAGCTTCCCGGTGTTGGTAGAAAAACAGCCAACGTAATCACCAGTGTAATTGATGAACAGCCGAATATGGCGGTTGACACCCATGTATTCAGGGTCAGTCATCGTTTAGGATTAGTTAGCACAAAAGCTACTACTCCATTGGCAGTTGAAAAAGAACTCATCAAAAATATTCCAGAAGAACTCGTACACAGAGCGCATCATTGGTTGATATTACATGGTAGGTACACTTGCTTGGCGCGTAATCCTAAATGTGATGAATGCGGAATCAAAAACAGTTGTTCCTATTTTGCAAAACAAGCAAAGAAAAAAAGCAAATCAAATTAGCGCTATGAAAAAAATCATCTGCATTGTTTTGCTATGCTGTTGGCAATTTGCAAAACTATCGGCGCAATCAATAAAAGCCAGCAATCCCCAAAAATCGGGCAACCCCATCATTAAAGGTTGGTATGCAGATCCAGAAGGCGTGATACTCAACAATCAATATTGGATATTCCCCACTTATTCAGCCAAATACAAATCACAAGTTTTTTTAGACGCTTTTTCTTCCAAAGATTTAATCAAATGGAAAAAACATGCTCGTGTACTAGATACCAGCATCATCAAATGGGCCTATATGGCCATGTGGGCGCCATCCATTGTGAAAAAAGACAATCAATATTTTTTATTTTTTTCTGCCAATGATATTCAAAGCAAAAAGCGAAACGGTGTAAAAGACGATCACAACGGAGGTATTGGCATTGCAGTGGCGACTAATCCCGAAGGGCCATACAAAGATTATTTAGGCAAACCCTTGATTAATCAATTTTACAATGATGCACAACCCATTGATCAGTTTGTCTTTCAAGATAAAGATGGCCAATATTATATTATGTATGGAGGTTGGGGGCGTTGCAATATTGCCAAACTCAACAAAAATTTTACAGCACTAGAACCATACCCCAACGGAGATTTGGTAAAAGAAATCACGCCCAAAGGATATGTGGAAGGTCCAACGATGTTTATCAGAAATGGCACTTATTATTTAATGTGGTCAGAAGGAGGATGGACCAATGGCACCTATAAAGTGGCATATGCAAGATCAAAGAATATCTATGGACCCTTCGAAAGAGAAAGAACTATTTTAGAAGCCGATACCACCATTGCAACAGGCGCTGGCCACCACTCAGTGATGAATATTCCTGGTACTGATGATTGGTATATTGTATACCATCGAAGACCTATTCCCAACCTTGATAGAGACCATCGAGTTACCTGTATTGACAAGCTTTACTTTAATGCAGATGGCAGTATTCAAAAAGTGAAAATGACTTTTGAAGGAATAGCTCCAAGAAAATTGAAATGATCAACTTTATTTACAACATCTTAGTAATCGCATCCACCAATTCCCCTTTGGTTATCGGCACACCCATGATTTTATTATAGCCCTTTGCATCCACCAAATATTGATCACGAATAATTTTAATCAATTGTCCATTGTTGATTTCAGGAATCAATACCTGATCAAAGCTGGCAATGATTTCTCCCAAGTTACTTGGGAATGGACGTAGGTAACGAATATGTGCATGGCTCACTGCATGGCCTGCTGCTTGTAATTCTAATACAGCACTTTTAATAGCACCAAAAGTAGAGCCCCAACCCAACACCAATACTTTACCTGTTGAAGGACCACTATCAATGGTTTGTAGCGGAATATATTTGGCAATCAAATCTACTTTGGCTTGACGCGTTTTAACCATATGCTGGTGGTTATCGGAATCGTAACTGATATTACCCGTAACGTCTTGTTTTTCTAATCCTCCAATGCGATGTTCTAATCCTGCTGTTCCAGGTACTGCCCATGGTCTGGCTAATTTTTCATCACGCTTATACGGCATGAACTTGGGCTCATCTTCTGATAATCCCTTTTTGAAGCTTACGGGTATTTCTGGCAAGTCTGCAGTTTGTGGAAATTTCCATGGCTCTGCTCCATTGGCAATATATCCATCACTTAACAATATTACCGGTGTCATATGCTGAATTGCAATTCTTACCGATTCAAATGCCACATCAAAACAATCTGATGGTGTGGCTGATGCTATTACCGGCATAGGGCATTCCCCATTTCTTCCGTAATAAGCTTGCAACAAATCACTCTGTTCTGTTTTGGTAGGCAATCCAGTAGATGGACCACCTCTTTGAATATTAATGATTACCAAAGGAATTTCTAGCATCACGGCTAATCCCATGGCTTCTGTTTTCAATGCCATACCCGGACCTGATGTAGTAGTAATACCAATTGATCCACCATAGCTTGCACCAATCGCGGCGGTGATTCCCGCAATCTCATCTTCTGCTTGAAATGTTCTTACACCAAAGCTTTTGTACTTACTTAAATCGTGTAAAATATCTGAAGCAGGTGTAATGGGATAGGTACCTAAAAACAAAGGCAGTCCCGATTTTTCGCCAGCCGCAATCAACCCCATGGCCAATGCTTGATTACCCATAATGCTGCGATACAATCCAGCAGGCATTTTGGCTTTCTCTACAGTATACCTTGAAGTAAATGTTTCAGTAGTGTCGCCGTAATTGTATCCAGCTTGCAATACTTTAATATTACTCTGCAGAATATTTTCTTTCTTTCCAAATTTCTCTTGCAAGAAATCGATGGTATTGTCTAGTTTTCTATTGTACATCCAATAGATATAACCCAATACAAACATATTCTTTGCACGATCTCTTTCCTTGGTGCCTAGATCGGTAAATTCTTTAAGCGCTTCGCGAGTTAATTTAGTCACGTCAATTTTGATGACTTCAAAAGAATCCAAACTACCATCTTCTAAAGGATTCACGCCCTCTGGATAATTGGCTAATCGTAAATTCTTTGCATCAAACCCATCTATATTTACAATGATTTTACCACCCGACTTGATGGCTTTCAAATTCACTTTTAGTGCGGCAGCGTTCATGGCCACTAACACATCTGCTATATCTCCCGGTGTAAATACTTTATTAGAAGAAAAATGTAACTGAAACCCACTCACCCCCGGTACAGTTCCGATTGGGGCCCTGATTTCTGCTGGGAAGTCTGGAAAAGTAGCCAAATCAATCCCTAACAATGCGGTATTATTGGTAAACTGTTGTCCTGTTAATTGCATCCCATCTCCACTATCCCCTGCAAACTTGATTACCACACTTTGTAAAACCGACTCTTTGTTATTCATCTATGCTAATTGAGAGGGCAAAGTTACCAATTTTGGGGGGCATCTAAACTGTCCTTTCGGCATCTTTTGTGCAATTATTGCCATTTTCGTAAACAAAATCCGGTTTAGAACTTGTTAAAGCGCATGATCTACCCCTTGGAATGAAATTTGTTTATAGTAGATTTGAAACAGAAAAAAATTCAATATGGCAATTTTTAAATCGGGTAACCCTACCCTTACAGAAAAGATGTTTGATAAGAGCCACGAAATGGCTGCTGCCAATATGGGCACTATGACTGTTAGAGGCGCTATCAACAAATTTGGTTTTATGATGCTGATGCTGATTGCAGGTGCAGCTTATAACTGGAATTTATACGAACAACTAAAGCAAGATACCATGAATACCCTCATGTGGGTAGGTATTATTGGAGGATTAATTTCCGCTTTAGCCATTAGCTTTAAACCCAACTGGGCTCCTGTTTTGGCGCCGCTATATGCATTATTAGAAGGCTTATTCATTGGAGCCATTTCTGCCATCATGAACGCAGCATTTGCTGAGTCTTATCCTGGATTAGTGATGCAAGCGGTGGGTTTAACATTTGGTGTGGCTTTAGCGATGTTCTTACTGTACAATTTTAGAGTAATCAACGCAACACAACGATTTAAATCAATCGTATTTACCGCTACATTGGGTATTGGTATCTTTTATTTAATTACCATGGTATTGCGCATGTTTG
>JBKBWE010000410.1:0-1651 GCA_046289145.1 Sediminibacterium sp. | reverse complement strand
CCACTGCAAAATCAGGGGTACCCATAAAAACTATACGCATAGCCAAAATATTTGGCTGCAAAGGTAATATTAAGCGCGAAGGATAGTACTTTTGCCCCTTAATAATAATTTATGCAACAAGCAAAAAAAGGTGATAAGGTAAAAGTGCATTATCACGGAAAGTTAACGAATGGCAATACTTTTGATTCATCAGAAGGCAGAGAGCCATTAGAGTTTGAAATTGGAAGCGGTATGGTGATTGCCGGTTTTGATGACGGTGTTACAGGTATGGTAATTGGAGAAAAAAGAACCATTAATATTCCAGCTGATCAGGCCTATGGTCCAAAGCAGGAAGAAATGATTATGGAGTTTCCTAAAGATAGATTTCCAGCTGACATGGTACCTGAAGTAGGAATGCAATTGAATATGAGCAATGGTTCAGGGCAAAATTTCCCTGTTGTTATTGTGGAAGTAAAAGAAGCGGTGGTAGTATTAGATGCCAATCATCCTTTAGCTGGAGAAGAATTGGTATTTGATTTAGAATTGGTTTCAATAGACGGTCCCCCATCAATTATAATTACGCCTTAATACTTCTTTGATCATTATTCGAATCATTGTATTAGTAGAAACTTTTCATAAAAAAGAGACCGGCATGCCGGTCTCTTTTAGTACTGTTGATTTCAATTTAATAAATCAATTATTTCTGGCTCCTATTCATCCACCAGCCAAGCCAAGCACCTACTAATCCCCAACTTACAATTGCATCAATCAAATATGCCCTTATATCGAACATGGGGTACCAAATATGGCCTGTATAGCTGCTGTTTAAATAAACAATTATTCCAACAAATAGCGTAGCTGTAAAAGTGATAGTAAAATTGTTGTTGGCAATTTTTGCGAGAATCCAGCATAGCAGCCATATGATAAAAATATTCGCAATTAATCCTCTCGTCATATTCATCCCCATATTGTATTCAAGTGCTGCATGGTATTGAACACTGGCCCAGGGTTTTCCTAGATTTTCTGCGGCTAGCTTTTCCATTCCTTCAAACGAGGTTCCCGGAGGAGCAGAAGGTAAATAATAGCCACCTTCTTTGTCTAAATTGGATTGTAGCATTTGCAAAATGCTGTCTTGTTTAGGAGTGTACTGCTGAGATGATCCATGTAAATTAATGATGGTCCATGAAAGGAACTGCCACATAAATAATACAATACCACCTACGATGGCAGCAATCAGTGTTTTTTTCATTTGGGGGTTGTTTAGTTGCTACAATATAGAAATTGAATATTAGAAATGCAATAGATGGGGCAACAAATATTAACTTGTGATAAAAAATATGATGAGTGGTTTAAACCGATACAGTGTAGCAGAAAGATTAATGCGGTATGTGCAAATAGATACACAGAGTGATCCACTTAGTACTAGTTTCCCATCCACCCAAAAACAAAAAAATCTAAGCCAATTATTAGTAAAAGAATTGCAAGCCTTAGAATTGGCTGATGCTTATACAGATGAGTATGGGTATGTTTATGCTACTATTCCTGCAAATACCGACAAGTCAGTTCCTGTAATTTGTTTTTGCGCACATATAGACACTGCCCCTGATTGTAGTGGTACTAATGTAAAACCTATGCTTCATAAAATGTATAGTGGGAAACCTATTGTTTTGCC
>JBKBWE010000125.1:0-7546 GCA_046289145.1 Sediminibacterium sp. | reverse complement strand
ACTCATGATTTGTATTTGCGATGTACAACACTGCTTGCCAATAAAACAATGGTTCCCCACCAACTAAATACATACCAATACAACAAAGGAATGCCTGCTACCAGTATGGGTTTATTGGCAATGGAAAGCAATGGAAAATTGAATACCACCATCATCAAAATGGCAATCAATAATAATTTGATGGGATGTTTTTTTTGTTGGGCTGCAATCATGCTATGAATATAAAAAAATCCCCTCATTAAAAATGAAGGGATCCGTGTTACTAAAAGCTACACTTGGGGGTATATGCTCAAGTTAACTACTCTTTAAAATGTGCGTGTTCTGGATTATCGTCTATTAAATCGTATTCTCCTTGTAGTGCGTATTTACCAAATACGAGTAATCCGCCAACTACAATCGGTAGCAAAATAAAACAAATAATAATACCAAATACTAAATCATCTTGTTTGCCACTGGTTAGTTTAGGAATTCCTAAAATGGTTATTCCATAATATCCTACAGCTATTCCCAATGCCAGCCAAACTATGCCGAGTACTTTCTTTATAATATTCATAACAGTATTTTTAAAAGGTTTAATCGTTTATTTCTTTGTCTTTTCCGTTAATATATATCACTCCTATCACCAAACAAACTGCTGCAACTCCTATAGGATACCACAATCCTTCTAAATACCAGTCTGCTTTTCCCGAGGTCTTTGCATTGGTAGCAAGGTATGTGGCAACAGCTGGTAATAATCCCCCAAATACTCCATTACCAATATGATATGGTAAACTCATACTAGTATACCTGATTTTGGTGGGGAACATTTCCACTAAGAATGCTGCAATGGGTCCGTACACCATGGTTACAAATAACACTTGAATAAATACCAACCAGATCAGTTTTTGTTTATCGCTTCCGTTAATACTTATTTTAACTGTGGTTGTAATTGCCCCTGTTTCTGCATTGGTTTTTTGTATTTCTTTTCTTACAGTACTATCGGTATAAACTGTGGTAACGGTATTTACGTTATTCACCATACTGTTGCTGGTACTCACTTCTACCTTATTAGCTACATTGGTGGTTTGGTACATATTTTCGTAAATAGGTCTGTACGAAACAATGGCTATTAGCATACCAGCCATCATGATCCATTTACGACCTACCTTATCACTCAACCATCCAAATACTAAGAAGAATGGTGTGCCTAACATGAGTGCAATAAACATTAAACTATCTACTTGCTCTTTATCTACACTCATGGTTTTTTCTATAAAACTCATGGCATAGAATTGTCCAGTGTACCAGATAACACCTTGTCCCATTACGGCACCAAATAATGCCAGCAATACAAATTTGAAATTGAGTTTTTTTCCGAAGCTTTCTTTTAATGGATTGGTAGAAGTTTTTCCAGACGCTTTTGCTTTTGCAAACACCGGAGATTCTTCCATATTTTTTCTAATTAAATAGGAAACCAATACCATTAAAATAGACACCCAAAATGGTACTCTCCATCCCCATGCATCAAAATCTTCTGCAGATAATGCTGCTCTAGTTCCCATAATTACCAGCAACGAAACAAAAAGTCCAACTGTTGCTG
This sequence comes from Sediminibacterium sp., assembly GCA_046289145.1. GTDB lineage: Bacteria > Bacteroidota > Bacteroidia > Chitinophagales > Chitinophagaceae > Sediminibacterium. The sequence continues at coordinate 5,967 of JBKBWE010000125.1, read as the reverse complement.
TTGTTTGAATCCATGCGGTCATGAATCCTCTTTTTCCATTGGGTGAATGCTCTGCAACATAAGTTGCTGCGCCACCATACTCTCCGCCCAAAGCCAAGCCCTGTAAGAGTCTTAGCAAGAGTATGAGCACTGGTGCCATAAAGCCAATGGTTTCATAAGAAGGAATACATCCTATTAAAAAAGTGGCTCCTCCCATTAATAAGAGGGTTACCATAAATGTGTATTTGCGTCCTATTAAGTCGCCCAGTCTTCCAAAGAACAATGCCCCAAATGGCCTTACTACAAAGCCAGCAGCAAATGTGGCCAAAGTGCTTAAGAATGCAGCAGTGGGGTTGTCTTGCGGAAAAAACTTAGTTGAAATTACAGTAGCCAAACTTCCGAAAATATAGAAGTCGTACCATTCAATCATGGTGCCTACTGATGATGCGCCTATGACGCTGGCAAGTGAGGTTTTTTTGGTGGTGTTCATATGGTTTGTTTAGCAGGTGAGCATTATAAATATACTTGTAATTGTAGCATGAATTCTCCTAAGGACCCATCCCGTAGTCTTTGTCCGTTTCTTAAATAGTACAAGGGTCGGGTACTATACTGCGGAGTAATTTTTGCATGGTGTCCGTCTAAGAAAAAATTAGCACCAATATCAAAGTAGTTACCCGTTTGATCTAAGTAATCAAATTTCTTATGCGTGTATGCCGCAAATGGTTGAATGCGAACCTTACTGGTCTGGCTGGTTTTTGGTAAAAGCAATCCTGCTTGTGTGTACCAAATATTTCCCGTGCCTACAAAAAATCGATTGTTCCCAAATCCATTAATACTGCGTTGGCTGGCTGCCACGGCAGGATCAAAGCCGCTGGCTGGGTTCATAATCCCAACGGTTCTAATATAGTTAGGACCAAAATTGTATTTGTAAAAAACACTGTAGGCCGTTAATGCCATATTTTTCTTTTTATCTCCTATAGGCAAGTCGGCATAAGCATCAATACCCAATAAATTGATATCATGTTGCGCAATACTTCCATTTCCATTAACACTTTTAGTGCCTTTGGCTTGGTGATAAAATCCTGCACCAATATTGAATACTTTTTTTGTTCCAACATAAGTGCCTACTCTAAATGGTAATAAATTTGCTTCTTGGTCTAAGAACTGGTAATCAAAATAGCCTTGTATAGCTGCTCTTGCATCTCCATTATTATCTACTGCCACGCGGTCTTTAATGGCATCTACTGTTGGGGTTATATTAGTTGCAAAGGGTTTATTTACACTGAAACTATAATTGAGTTTACCCAATTTGCCTTTGGCATAAAAGCCAAACTGCCTTACAAATTGATCGCTTAATTCTACTAAGGGCCAGTTAATCACTGGCGCGTCAATGGCTAGAAAATTCAACGTACTGGCACTGCTCATTCTGCTTATGCCCCACCAATAATGTAAACCACCACCAATGTATACATTGTATTTGTTGGCTTTTTTGGTGGCTGGGTTAATTGCGGGCACTAATGCATATTCATTCCAAACATCGTGAAAGAAAATTCCTGGTTTTTTTCCTGCACCATACCCGCCGGTACCAGTAGCACCAGCAGCTCCCCCTGTTGCAAATGTTTGGTTATTGATGCCAAAATGCGCCAACACTAAATAACGTGGAGTAATTTGTGCATAGGTTAAAATACGCAAACGCCTAGCACCTACATCCCAAGTGTTGTTACGAGTTTCGCCGTTTACTTGTGTGCCTGGATTGTTGTTGATAGACCTTGCCCAAATTTGATTCCATACAATAAAGCGAATGTATTTACTGCCCTCGGGATTAAGGTTCAGTTTTAATCCTGAACCATACGCTTCACTACCCTGGGCTTGGGCTAGTTGTTGCAGTAATAGCAACCCTAGTGCTGGAAGAATTTGTTTTAATGACATAGCAATCGTGGTTTGTTTAGCAATGCTGATAGGTTAAAATTGGGCATTGCCAAATGCGATTGCAAATGGTATATATATATATGGTAAATATATAGTTATTATATCCTTAGTATACCGATGTTTTTCTAAAACGCTCCCATCTAATCACCATGAATTTATCTCCTAACTCGGTTACCATAAATCCAGCTGATTTTAAAGCATCTCTATCTGCCATGAAATCCTTTAGCTCTGTATGATTCAGCACTTTATAGGTAGGATGGTATTCTAAATTTTCTGGCCTTTGAATTCCGTATTGTCTTACCCAATTCATTACGCTAACATGACTCACCCCTAAAATTCGCTCTATTTCTCTAAAACTGATTCCTTCTATATACAATTGCAAACTCTTGACTACATAGTAAGGGTCAATATTTTTGCCTTCTTTAAATACCGTAAAATGGTATCCACAAGAACTGCATTTGAATCGCTGTCTTCCTTTAATGACGCCACTTTTAACGTATTCGTCGCTTTTGCATTTAGGGCAATGAATGAGTTTCATACCCTGAATTTACCACTTATCTATATTCATTTAGCATTTATATATCAATTTAGCAACAATTTAATATGAGGTGAAAAAGCAAAGAACTACTTTAGTGTTCTCAAATAATTGCCATGTCATATCCTTATCAAATCAATTCTTTTGAAGAGTACCAAAAAGTGTACAAAGAGAGTGTAGAGAACCCCGAAGCTTTCTGGGCTTCTGTTGCAGAAAATTTTGTTTGGAAAAAAAAGTGGGACAAAGTGCTCGATTGGAATTTTACCGAGCCTAAGAACGAATGGTTTAAAGGGGGTAAACTCAATATCACCGAAAACTGTTTAGACCGTCATTTGGCCGAGAGAGGAAATGTTCCTGCTATTATTTGGGAGTCTAATGATCCCAACGAAAAACAACGCATTCTTACTTATAGCATTTTGCATAAACGTGTTTGCCAATTTGCACAAGTGCTCATTAACAATGGCGTTCAAAAAGGCGATCGAGTTTGTGTGTACATGGGCATGATTCCTGAATTGGCCATTGCTATTTTAGCTTGCGCCAGAATAGGGGCTATTCACTCGGTTATTTTTGGTGGATTTAGCGCGCAAAGTATTGCAGACCGTTTATACGATGCGCAAAGTGAATTCATTATTACTTGCGATGGTGCTTTCCGCGGTGGAAAAGACATTCCATTGAAATCAGTAATTGATGATGCATTAATTGGCAATAGAACAGTAAGAAAAGTGATTGTATATACGCGTACTCGTACCCCCATTTCAATGATTAAAGGAAGAGATGTTTGGTGGGAAGACGAAATGCGTCATGTAGAAGAAATGGGCATTCGTGAAATTGATGCGGTGGAAATGGATGCAGAAGACCCACTGTTTATTTTATACACTTCAGGTAGCACTGGTAAACCAAAAGGTGTGGTGCATGCATGTGCTGGTTATATGTTGTATACCAATTATACTTTTGTAAACATCTTTAATTATCAACCAGGTCAAATACATTTTTGTACGGCTGATATTGGGTGGATTACAGGGCACTCTTATATAGTATATGGTCCATTAAGCGCAGGCGCTACTTCTTTAATGTTCGAAGGGGTTCCTACCTGGCCAGATGCTGGAAGGTTCTGGGAAATTGTAGAAAAATACAAAGTCAATATTTTATATACTGCGCCTACTGCTATTCGCTCTTTAATGAGCTATGGCCTAGGACCTTTGCAGGGAAAGGATTTGAGCTCATTAAAAGTATTGGGTACCGTAGGTGAACCCATTAACGAAGAAGCTTGGCATTGGTACAATGAAAATGTGGGCAAGAAAAAATGCCCCATCATAGATACTTGGTGGCAAACTGAAACAGGGGGTTGTTTAATTACCAACTTAGCGGGCATTACTCCTTCTAAACCGGGTTGGGCTACTTTGCCAATGCCTGGTATTCAACCCATTTTAGTAGATGAAAAAGGAGTTGAAATTACCGAAGCCGAAGATGGAATATACAAAGGCAATTTGTGTATTAAGTTTCCTTGGCCTTCTTTATTGCGCACAACTTATGGTGATCATGAACGCTGCAGAACCAATTATTTTGCCACTTATGAAAACTTATATTTTACCGGTGATGGTGCGTTAAAAGATGAGAATGGTTTTTATAGAATCACGGGTAGAGTAGATGATGTGCTCAATGTAAGTGGCCACCGTATTGGTACGGCTGAAGTGGAGAATGCCATTAATATGCACGCTGGTGTAATTGAAAGTGCTGTAGTGGGGTATCCACACGATGTAAAAGGTCAGGGCATTTATGCTTATGTTATTTACAGCAATACCCATGGTGATGAAGAACTCACTCGTAAAGATATTTTGCAAACAGTTACCCGTATGATTGGGCCAATTGCAAAGCCCGATAAAATACAGTTTGTGAACGGCTTGCCCAAAACGCGTAGTGGTAAAATCATGCGAAGAATTTTGCGCAAAATTGCGGAAGGTGAAACAGAAAACTTGGGCGATACTTCTACTTTATTAGATCCTGGTGTAGTGGAAGAAATAAAGAACGGGCATATTTAATATTCTAGCGGTCATCATGAAATCTTTATCTTAATAATAATCATTCGATTATCTTTAGGATAAAGATTGTTGTCATGAAAAAAATTACTTTATTACTTGGTCTTGCATTTTTTACAAGTACTGCTCTTATAGCCGCCGATAATGATATCATTGGTCGTTGGGATTTAACCGTCAATATGGATGGTCGCATTGCGCCCTCTTGGTTAGAAGTAAAACTATCTGGTGTTAAAACCTTAGTAGGCTATTTTGTTGCCGATGGTGGTAGCGCAAGACCCATTAGTCATGTGCAAGTAAAAGAAGGTAAAATTCATTTTAGTATTCCTTCTCAGTGGGATCGTTTAGATAAATACATGGAATTTAATGCGGCACTAGAAAACGACAAACTAACTGGTACCATTACACAGAGTTATGGTAAAGTACATTCATTTACTGGTGAGCGCGCTCCATTATTAAAAAGAGACAAAGCACCTGTTTGGGGAAAGCCCATTAATTTATTAAGTGGCAAGGGTATTGAAGGTTGGCATGCCGATAGAAACAATAACCAATGGGTAAATATCAATGGTGTTTTAACCAGCCCTAAAAGTGGTGCTAATATTATTACCGATCAATCTTTTGAAGATTTCAAATTACATATTGAATTCCGTTATCCTGCAGGAAGCAATAGTGGCGTTTATTTGAGAGGTCGTTACGAAATTCAGGTAGAAGACAATGCAGGTAAAGAACCAAGCTCTACTTTATTTGGAGGCATCTATGGATTTTTAACGCCCAATGAAATGGTGGCAAAAGCACCAGGCGAATGGCAAACTTATGATATCACTTTAGTAGGCCGTCGTGTTACCGTAGTGGCGAATGGTAAAGCCATTATTGTTGATCAAATTATTCCAGGCATTACAGGTGGCGCACTCAATAGCAAAGAAGGTGAACCAGGTCCAATTATGTTGCAAGGAGATCATGGTCCGGTAGAGTATCGCAATATTATCATCACGCCTGCGAAATAATTGAAATGCGAAAAATTTTCATAGCCCTATTTGTATTTGCATTGTTACAAAATAGTGCAACAGTTATTGCGCAGTCTTCAATTGCAAAAGGAAAACTAATCATTGTTGGCGGCGGCTCCATGCCCGATACCATGTATCAGTTGTTTGCGAAATCCATTGGTGGGAAAGATCAATCGGTGGTGGTAATCCCCACGGCAACCAACGACTCAGCAATAAATGCGGGTGCGCATTTAACGCGATTTAAAAAAGAGGGCTTTACCAATTTAACAACGGTTCACGCGCGTTCCAAAGATGCAACGGATGCTCCTGCCTTTATTAAAGCCATTCAAAATGCAAAAGGAATTTATTTTTCAGGGGGCGATCAAAGCCGCATTGCAGACGCATTCCTTGGCACACAGGTACACGCTGCTATGCTAGCATTATTTAAAAGCGGCGGCGTATTTATGGGTACTTCTGCTGGGGCTACTATTATGGGAACACTTTTAGT
>JBKBWE010000409.1:0-1655 GCA_046289145.1 Sediminibacterium sp. | reverse complement strand
TCACGATTTCGCGACTAATGGAAAGCCATTTGCTATAGCAGGAGGGGTTACCCATATCTAAGGTAGAGGTGGTGAGACAAGGGAAAAAAGTAATCCATTCCGTTAAATTTAACTCAGAGGACTTACAAATCAGAGAGTATTTCAGGGAATTACGGTATAAAAATAACTTTATAACTTTTTAGGGAATACGCTAGTCAGAAATCAGGAAGCGATAGAAACTTAAAAACTTTGGAATATTCCAAGAATCTACTGATGGAAAAAAAAGTTGCCAATGAACGATTAGAGCCCTTTGTTTCCGTAATTGTTCCTGTCTATAATGATGCTCGCAGGATAGTAAAATGCATTGAAGCACTAATAAATCAAACGTATCCTCGCGATAGATATGAGATACTTATTGTAGACAATGGTTCAACTGATAATACATGCTCCGTAATTAAAAAATATCCAGTGAAATTATTAATTGAAGATAAAAAGCAGAGTTCATACGCCGCACGGAATAAGGGCATTAAAAATGCTGTTGGAGAGATTATTGCTTTTACAGATTCAGACTGTATCCCAGCGCCTAATTGGATTGAGAAAGGAGTTAAGAATTTACTACAAAAACCTAATTGCGGATTGGTTGCAGGCAGAATAAATATCTTTTTTAGAAAGCCAAACAAGCCAAACGCTGTTGAACTTTATGACAGCATCACAAATTTTAAGCAAAAGGAAGATCTTGAGATAAGGAGATTTGGGTCTACCGCTAATGTCTTTACATTCAAAAGCGTGTTTGATAAAGTTGGCTTATTTAATGATTCCTTGAAATCAGGTGGTGACAACGAATGGGGAAGAAGAGTATTTTCGTATGGATATAGTCAAATTTACGCTGATGATGTCTCTGTTGCTCATCCCGCGAGAGATTCTTTTAGTCAATTATATAAAAGACACACGCGGCTAACTGGAGGTTGTTATGAGCAGTATTGGCGAGGCTCTTTTCGAGCATATATTAAAGAGTTACTAAAAAGTATAAAAAGCATTTTGGGTTTATCAGTAAAAATTATTTTAGGGCTGTATCCAGTTAAAACACTTAAAGGAGCTAAAAAGAGAATTCAATTTTTTACTGTTTTTACTTTTGTTCAAATAATAAATAATTTTGAAAGAACACGATTACTATTAGGTGGTAAACCTAAAAGGTAAATTATTATGAACAAGCCAACCGTTTCCGTCGTTATTCCACTTTATAATAAAGGTAAATACATCGAACGAGCAATATCTTCTGTATTGGCTCAAACCTATCCACCCCTTGAAATCATTGTAGTGGATGATGGCTCTACTGATAACGGCCCTGAAAGGGTGCTTAAATTTAATGACCCCAGGATTATTCTTATCAGGCAGGAAAATAGAGGACCCGGCGCGGCAAGAAACACCGGGCTAGCAAGGGCCAAAGGAAAGTACATAGCATTTCTTGATGCCGATGACGAATGGCTGCCAAATTTCTTGAAGACAGGACTTTTAATGCTTGAGGATGAAAAAGCAAATGTTGCGGCTGTGTGGACGGGATACATACGGTACCCAAAGATGAAAAGGAATAATGTTGGGATTGAAGAAATAAAAGGTGTATATGAAATAAAAAAAGAAACAGATGTGACCTTAGTATATAAAATACTTAATTTTAT
>JBKBWE010000124.1:0-7563 GCA_046289145.1 Sediminibacterium sp. | reverse complement strand
ATATCTACAAAATGCCAGTAAGTACCCACCAATTCAATGGATAAACTACTGTAATTTTTAACACTACTTACATACGCTTTAATAAAAATCACCATCAAAGCAATCACCCCACCTAATACGTGTAGCATATGCAATCCGGTAATCACTAAAAGAAAAGATGCAGCTGAATTGCTTCTGGCACCTGTTAGGGCAATATTTCTAGCTTCTAAGTCCATAAAGCCCAACACTTGTAATCCCATAAATAATAAGCCTAATACTGCAGTAACGGTTATCAGCATTCTATAACGCCCCATTTCTCTGGCTTTAAACGCTTTTGTAGCTAAATGTACCGTTACACTACTTAAAATAATCACCAGTGTAGAATACATAAAAACAACCGGCAAATCAAATTCTAACCAACTGCTTTGGTTCTTTTTTACAATGTAAGCACTAGTTAGACCCGCAAACATCATGATTATACTACCCATGGCCACCCACAAAGTAAATTTGTGTGGGTGAATTCTTTTAGGCGCTTCATTTGCTATTGTACTCATCTATTTAAATTTTATTCAATTAATGATTAATCTTATCTGCCAACATTGCAAGCAATACGATGGGCAAATAAATATAACTGCTGAACATAACCCTTCTGGCTGCTTTCACATCCATTTCCTTATATAATCGCGCACTTTGAAAAACCATGAATAAATTACAAACCAATACGATCCATAAACTGGTTATTCCTGTTAATCCAATAAAATAGGGAACCATGCCAATCGGAATCATCAAAAAAGAATACATGATGGTTTGAATGGCGGTAAATTTTGTTGGCCCCTTATCTGCAGGTAATAATTTAAATCCAGCTTTAGTATAATCTGCATGTGCTACCCAAGCAATCGCCCAAAAATGTGGGAACTGCCATAAGAATTGCATTCCAAATAACACCCAACCACCCAATGCAAAATCATCATTACCTGCTACCCACCCTATTAAACAAGGCAAAGCACCGGGTAATGCTCCAATTAAGACCGCTATGGAGTTGATTTTTTTTAATGGGGTATAAATGAAAGCATACAGAAACAAACTAAATGCAGAAACCAATGCTGAGGAGAAATTAAAATAATACCACATCATCCCTACACCCACTAAGCCAGCAATCAATGCAAATGTATACGCTTCATTCTGACTCATATTACCATTAGCTACCGGACGTTTGGATGTCCGTTTCATCATAGCATCGGTATCTTTTTCTACCGCCTGGTTAATAGCATTGGCACTACCCGTAATTAACATCCCTGCTAAAAAGAGTAATAGAATCATGTACCAATCGTACGCTACAACTTTAGGTGCTAATAAATAACAAATCACACAAGAGAACACCACTGTGAAGCTCAAAGTAAACTTGATCAACAGCATATAGTCTTTAACTTTTGCTGCTAATGAAAAACTTTGGCTTTCTACCCTATGCTCACTGGATTTTGTCATTCCGTCGTTGTTGTTTAAAAACAATGCTCCCGTAATCCGGGAGCATTGAAGTATATCAACTGAATAAAAATTTTACTCAGTAATAATATTAGTGACTGCTTTCATCGGCTCCCACCGGTGTAGTCTGGGAAATAAATTCTTTTCCATCTTTACCGTAGTCATAAGCCCAACGATGTACTTCAGGAATTTCTCCTACCCAGTTACCATGACCAGGATTAATTGGTGCAGTCCACTCTAAAGTATTAGAACCATAAGGGTTTTGGGTAGTTACTTTTCTACCTTTAAAAATAGAATAGAAGAAGTTAAACAAGAACAACAACTGCGCAGCAAATACAATCATAGCAACAGTGCTAATGAATCTATTTAATTCAGCAAACTGCTTGAAGCTTTCCCAAACACTATAGTCATAGTATCTTCTTGGCATACCTGCTAAACCTTGGTAGTGCATTGGCCAGAAGATCATGTACGCTCCAGCTAATGTAATCCAGAAGTGTAAATAAGAAAGGGTATTGTTCATGTAACGACCGTACATTTTAGGGAACCAGTGGTAAATACCAGCAAACATTCCAAACATACTAGCTACGCCCATTACAATGTGGAAGTGAGCAATTACAAAATAAGTATCGTGTAAGTGTATATCTAATGCAGAGTTACCTAACCAAATACCAGTTAAACCTCCAGAGATAAATAAACTTACAAAACCAATAGAGAACATCATACCAGGAGTAAAACGAATATTACCTCTCCATAATGTTGTTAACCAGTTGAATACTTTAATAGCAGAAGGAACGGCAATTAATAATGTAAGTAATACAAACACTGAACCTAAGAAAGGATTCAAGCCAGTCACGAACATATGGTGTGCCCATACCAAGAATGCTAATATTGCAATCGCAAACAATGATCCAACCATGGCCATATAACCAAAGATGGGTTTGCGAGAGTTTACAGAAAGAATTTCAGAAGCCATACCCATTGCTGGTAAAAGAATGATGTATACTTCAGGGTGTCCTAAGAACCAAAACAAGTGTTGGTAAAGGATGGCACTACCACCTTCGTTAGGTAATGCACCAACACCATTGATAAATATATCTGATAAATAGAAACTAGTTCCGAAATTTCTATCGAAAATCAATAATATAAATCCAGAGAATAATACAGGGAATGATAATACACCCAATACTGCGGTGAAGAACAATGCCCAGATGGTTAAAGGCAAACGAGTCATGCTCATTCCTTTGGTACGCATATTCAAAATGGTAGCAATGTAGTTTAGACCTCCCAATAAAGAAGAAACTACAAACAATGCCATTGCTATAAGCCACAAATCCATACCTGTACCAGAACCCGGTGATGCAGAAGCTAATGCACTCAATGGAGGATAAGCAGTCCATCCACCACTGAATGGCCCAAACTCAACAAACATAGAAGATAACATCACAATACTTGCAGCAAAGAAGAACCAATAGCTCAACATATTCATAAATGGAGATGCCATATCTCTTGCTCCAATTTGCAATGGAATTAAAAAGTTGGCAAAAGTTCCACTCAATCCAGCTGTTAATACAAAGAATACCAATACTGTACCGTGTGTGGTAACCAAAGCGTAATATGCGTCGGGGGTATTTTTACCACCTTCAGCCCATTTGCCTAAAATATCTTCCAACCAAGGAAAACTTGCTTCAGGGTATCCTAATTGTAAACGGAAAAGTACACTCATTAAACCACCCAATACTGCCCAAACCATACCCGTAATCAGGAATTGCTTAGCAATCATTTTATGGTCCATGCTAAAGACATACTTAGAAATAAATGTCTCATGGTGATGCTCATGATGATGATCACCATGGGCTTCGTGATGTAAACCTGCTCCAGCAGGTGCGTGCAATACGGCTTCGTTACTCATACACTGATTCTTTATTAGTTATTACAACCTTGTTAATACTTGGTTGTTGATTGTTCTATAATTTGGCGGTAACTTTTGATGCTAGTTCAACAGGCTTAGCAACTAATTTCACCGTGTCTTTTTTTGCGTTTGCTGGATCCTTGTCAGGAAATGCAGTATAGTAATAAGGAGACTGTCCGGCCATTTTAGCATCAAACTCTGCTTGATCTACCACTTCAATAATTCCTTTCATAGAATAGTGACCGTTACCACACATTTGGTCGCAACTAATTTCGAATTGGAAATCAGGATTACCAGTTTTCTCTTTCATCTCCTTTGTAGTGTACTTAGGCGTAAACCACATGGTAGTAGGGATGCCAGGAACAGCATCCATCTTCATTCTAAAATGTGGCAAACCAACATCATGAATGACGTCTCTTGAACCAATAATTAATTTTACCGGGCGACCTTTTACTAAGTACATGGTTTGCTCCATCACTAAATCGTCGTGCGCTAATTGGTCATCCCAAATTAAACCCAATGAGTTAGAGGCATTATCAATATTCTTGTAATATTTTTTACCAAAAGCACCGTCTTTACCTGGGTAGCGATAAATCCATCCAAATTGTTTACCTGTAACTTCTACCACCATGGCTTCTTTTGGAGGCTCACCAGTAAATAGGAACCAGTTTCTTAAACCGATTACCACTAATACAGTTAAGGCAATTGCAGGAATTACCGTCCAGATAGCTTCTAATTTATTGCTATGTGCAAAAAACACTACTTTTCTGTTATCGCTTTCTTGGTATTTATAAGCAAACCAAAAAAGAACAATCTGCGTTCCAATGAATACAAATCCTGTTACAGCTAATGTTAACCATAACATTGAGTCTACACGCTCACCTTCTACGCTGGCAGAGCCTTGAGGTAACAATGTTTTATCGTATAAAACTTCATTGCAGTACCATACTCCAATAAGTCCTAAAACTAAAAACACGACCATCAGAAAACCATTAATCTTGTTATTCTGCTTACGGCTATGCTCTTCCCCTTTCAAAATTGCCACATACTCACTTGCCTTAGAGATCTGAAAGATCACTACAAAAATGAGTAACGATACCGCGGTGATTAATAAAGCTGTCATAATGCTGTATATATATTATCTAATGTCTAACAAATATTAAATTAATCGTGTTCACTATACTTGGTGAATTACACTTTCTTTAAGGTATGGATGGTATTTAGCAATCAACGGTTTCTTTGACAATGCAGTTCCTACGAAAAGAATCATTGCTCCAACAAAAAACGCAAGGATACCAAAATCTAACCAACCTAATGATACATGTTCTTTCATTAAAGAGCCCATTACCATTTGATAGAAATCTATCCAGTGACCAAAGATGATTAAAACTGCCATAAAAGTTACCAATGTGTAATTTCTTTTTGCAGAACGCTTCATCAGAATCAACAAAGGACATAGGAAGTTTACAATAAGATTGAAGAAGAAAATTCCTTTGTAAGCACCTTGTGTTCTATGTTTAAAATAAACCGTTTCTTCAGGAATATTGGCATACCAAATAAGCATATACTGAGAGAACCATAAATAAGTCCAGAAGATAGAGAAGGCAAACATGAATTTACCAATATCGTGCAAGTGTTCTTGGCTAGTTAATTCTAAGTAACCCTTGTTCTTTAAATAGATTACCCAAAGTGCAATTAAAGACATACCTGCTACAAATGAACTTACAAAAGTGTACCAACTATACATGGTAGAATACCAATGTGCATCAATACTCATCATCCATAACCAAGGAACAGTAGATCCAACAGTTAAACCAAACCAAACGGTGAACATGGCAGTTCTTACAGTACCTCTGTGAATGAATTTTTCGCTGGTTTCGCGATCCATTGGACCAGCATCAGCTTCATCATTTAATTTACGAATTCTCCAACCCAAGAAACTCCATAATGCAATGGTTAGTGTAGTCCAGATTACAAAGAAGGTTGGGTTTAAGAAACCAGATTTACCTTTTAAGATAGGATCAGCAGCTACTGCTTCTGTATCTAACCAATGGTAAATATGGTGCTTATGACCAAATACAATGTATAATAACACAGCGAATGTGATGGCACCGAAAATAGGTACCAAAGTAGAAATCGCTTCTGGAATACGACGGAAGGTTTGTGTAAAACCAGCTTGCGCCAAAGTAGTAACAGAAATAAAGAACATGCTGGCATTACAAATTAATGTCCAGAAAATAGTATTGTACATAAGTGTTCCCCAGAAATGCACTTGCTCGTGCTCATCGGAACTAAAACCTTTGGTGAACATTCCATACAGTAATGCAGCCAAGCCCAAGCCAATCAAGGCATAAGACCAGGTTTTCATTTTTCCGGGAACTTCAAATTGTGTTCTTAAAGATGCCATTGTTACTCTTTTAGTTCAGTTAGTATTGATCCTATTAGCAGGACCATTTGCTAAATTTATTTTGTTGTTGCGGTTGCATCCGCTGCCGGAGCAGGAGCTGCTTTTGCTTTACTTGCCTGTTGTTTTGCTTTGATGTAAGCAATTACTTGCCAACGTTGCTTGCGACTTAACTGAGAAGCATATGAACCCATCAAGTTTTTACCATAAGCAACTGAATAGAACATTTGACCAGCTGGCATTGCCTCATACTTAGCGTCTCCTACCAATGCAGCAGGTTTTGCTGCATAAGGACCAGCACCATCTTTATACAAAGGGCCATTTCCATTTAATTTATCACCATGACAAATACCACAGTTGATTAAATACAAACGCTCTGCTTCATCCATATCCGTTTTACTCAACGTATCATAAGGATTAGGAACAGCTTTAGACGCAGTGTAGTTGGTGGTATCACCTGGTTGATCCATTGGAATATGGAAAGGCATGTCTTCCTCACGAGAAATCGTACCTGCTACAGGACGACTATTATAGTTAATTCCTTTCTCGGCCAAATTACTATGGTCTGCATAAGACTCGTAAGCACGGCTATAAGCCATATCTGGCATATAAATACTACCAGGTGTACGCTTAACATCGCTGCAAGCAGTTAAAGCAACTACTGCAGTTAAGGAAGCTATGATTAATGTATTCTTCATGATTCGTTAATTCTAAGTGTTCTACAATTAAGCGGCAACAATTTGTTTTTCTTCAAAAGGCATTTCATCCTTATCGTATCTACCTAACCACCATCCATCTTCAGCAACTTCTACTTTGGTTTCTAATGCACCATTGCTTTGTAAAAATGCTTGTAAATCATCGGTATTTGTTTTATCGGTACACTCAATTACCATTACAAACAAATCATCCGTTGCACGAGCATGAAAATGATGCTTCTTTACAAATGGAGCTAATTGACATAAATAGCAGAAAGTCAATACCATTCCAACCGCAGCAAATAAAACGGTTAATTCAAACATGATTGGAATCCAAGCTGGCAAAGCAAAGTGTGGCTTACCACCAATATTTAAAGGCCAGTCCTTGGTAAAAATCCAACTGATAGAGCTTAATGCAGTAGCAGTTCCGGTAATACCATAAATAAATCCTGCAGTGTGTAAGCTGGTTTCACGTAAACCCATTGCATGGTCTAAACCATGAACAGCAAATGGCGTGTAAACATCGTGGATCTTGTAACCCGCAGTACGTACTTTTTTTACTGCCGGAAATAAAACTGCTTCGTCATCAAAACAGCCTACTACAAATTTCTTTTTTGCCATACTTTATTTTTTGTCTGCGAGTACATTGCTGTAACCACAGTAAATAATATTAATCATATACCAAGAGAATGAATCTCTTCAACTACTAGTGGTGAGCGTGCTCATGCACAAACTCTTCTAGTTTTTGTTCCTCAATATTCGCCATTTGATTTTTATAGCCTTCACCAGTAGTTTTTAATACATACTTGATTTCCGCAATTGCAATAACTGGGAAGTATTTAGCGAATAAGAAGAAGCAAGTAAAGAATAGTCCAAATGTTCCAGCATAGAAACCTATCTCCCAAATAGTAGGGCTGTAATAAACAGACCAGCTTGATGGTAAGTAATCACGGTAAAGAGAAGTAACGATGATTACAAAACGCTCAAACCACATACCTATATTCACTATGATGCTCATGAAGAAGGTAACAAAAATGTTTCTTCTCATTTTGCGGAACCAGAAAATTTGAGGGCTCAATACGTTACAAGCCATC
>JBKBWE010000123.1:0-7579 GCA_046289145.1 Sediminibacterium sp. | reverse complement strand
ACTGCTCTCTCTTCACGAGCTTTAGCCATCATAGCTTCGTTTTCATTCTTCAATGCAGCCATTTCAGCTTTCACTTTATCTGCAGAAGCAATTGCATCAGCAATTCCGGTTTCTCTTTCTTTCAATGAAGCTAAAATGGGCTTCCATGCAAAGCTCTTCAACAAGAAGAATACAATAAGGAATGCTAGTAAAGTCCATACCAACAATCCTAATCCGGGTAATAACAGTTCCATAATATATTTTTAAAACTTCAATGTTTAGTTAAAGATTACTGCATCGATTGCCCTGTGCGCACGATGCAGTAAAAAGTTTGTGCAACTAGGCTTTTAATACAGCCAAGATACCAGCGATTACCGCGAAAAGGGCAACACCCTCTACGAAAGCGGCAGTCAAGATCATGTTTGCACGGATGTCGTTAGAAGCTTCTGGCTGACGAGCAATGCTTTCTACAGCACCTTTACCAATTTGACCGATACCAATACCGGCACCAATTGCAGCTAATCCTGCACCAATAGCACCACCTAAATGGCTCATGCTAACATCCAACAAAGTGTTAATAACTGACATACTGTTTGTTTTAATGATAAAAAAAATTAATGATGCGCTTCATCGTGGTGTGCACCTTCCATTGACTGACCAATAAATACGGCAGTTAAATTAGTGAAGATGAACGCTTGAATAAAAGCGACCAATATCTCTATAAAATAAATGAAAATGGTAAATGCCATTGATACAGGAGCAAAACCCCATCCTGCAACTTTACTCATGGCTCCGAAAATAAAAATCAACATCACAAAACAGGTAATTACAATATGACCTGCCACCATATTAGCAAACAAACGGACAATTAATGCAAATGGCTTGGTGAAAATTCCTAAAAACTCTACAGGTACTAAGATTGGCTTTACAAAACCAGGTACCGGAGGATTAAAAATATGCGCCCAGAAATGTCTGTTGGTGCTGAATAAAATAACAAAGAAACTAATCACACCTAATACAATAGTGAATGCAATATTTCCAGTTACATTGGCTGAACCAGGAATTAATCCCATCAAGTTATTGATCAAGATGAAGAAAAATACGGTTAGCAAATAAGGCATGAACTTTTCGTAAGCATGACCTAAATTAGGTTTACCAACTTCGTCTCTTACAAAAGTAATCACAGGTTCTACTGCATTTTGGAATCCGCTCGGAGCCACTTTAGCACCATTCTTCTTATATTTATTTGCAACCCCAATCATTAATACACATAACAAAGTAAGTGCGATAAACATTTGAACTACGTTACGAGTTAAACTCATATCGTAAACGGTTACCGTTGTATCGTGTTCCCCTGCTTCATTTACTGCAATGATATGTCCTTCTTCAGATTTATACCCTTGGTATACATCATGTCCATGGTTAAATTTGGAATAATTAAACATAGTCAATCCTCTCTCAGGAGAATATAAAATTACAGGCAAAGGAATGCTGAAATGTTTTTCTCCAATGGTAGCAAAATGGAACTCATGGGCGTCCATAATATGCTCCATAATAAGCTTGGCCGGATCAAATGAACTTGCTTCATGCTTTTCGCCGCCACCTGCTGGTGCGTCGCTTGCAAATGAATTCGCAGAAAAAAGCAATAAGAATATGCTGAAAACAGCTACCAGTAATGTTTTTATGCTTTTTGAGGCCATACCCATCTCTAAATTTGCGGCAAAGATAAGGGTAGATGGGGGAAATTTACTGCAAAACAGCTTTCTTTTTCTCAAACTGCATTTCGTGTAATCGGGCGTAGAATCCACCAGCTGCTAATAAACTGGTATGGCTCCCTTTTTCCTTTAATTCTCCTTTGTCTAGTACTATTATTTGATTGGCTTTTCTAATAGTACTTAGCCGATGAGCTATTACAATGGAAGTTCGGCCTGAAATAAGCGTATCAATGGCTTTTTCTATCAAAAGTTCGCTTTCTGTATCAATTGATGAAGTGGCTTCGTCTAATATTAGTATAGCAGGATTATACAGCAAAGCCCTTATAAATGAAATCAACTGGCGTTGTCCTAAACTAAGGGTATTCCCTCGCTCCATCACATTGTACTGATACCCCCCGGGCAATTGCATGATAAAATCGTGCACCCCAATCATTTTAGCTGCTTCTTCCACTTGGGCAACAGAAATTTCCGGATTTCGGAGGGTTATATTGTCCATTACCGTTCCTGAAAACAGAAAAACGTCTTGCAATACCACCCCAATCCCTTTGCGCAGACAGTCCGTATCCCAGCGGTTTATATCCACCCCATCAATAGCTATTTCACCTTCTTGAATTTGATACAAACGATTCAGCAAACTAATAATAGAAGTTTTTCCACTTCCTGTATGACCAACTAAGGCGACAGTTTCTCCTGCTTTTACGGCAAAATTGATATGGTGTAATACGTTTTGGGTGCCTGTATAAGAAAAACTCACATTTTTAAACTCGATATCTCCTTTAATATGCTTAGGAGCAAAAGCATTGGGTGCAGCTGGGGGCAATTCGTCTGTATTATCTAATACTTTCAACACTCTTTCTGCTGCAATCATACCCATTTGCAATACATTAAACTTATCTGCAATTACGCGTAAGGGTCTAAAAATTTGGTTGAGGTATAAAATAAAAGCTACCAATAATCCTGCATCCAAAGTTCTATCTGCAATCCACCATACCAATATACCCATACTAACAGCCAATACCACTTCAACCACGGGAAAAAAAACAGAGTAGGCAAAAATGGCTTTGATATTGGCGTCTCTATGTTTCTCATTGATTTTTTTGAACGCCCCTGCCTCTTTATCTTCTGCTGCAAAAGCTTGAACCACTTGCATCCCCGTAATATGTTCTTGTACAAATGCGTTGAGCGCGGCCACCGCGTTACGAACCTGCATAAAACTTTTGTTCACGCTCTCTTTAAAGTAGTAAGTGGCAATGATCATAATCGGGAATGGCGTTAAACTGACCAAGGTCAATTTCCAATCCATATAAAACATGGTGGCCAAGGTAATAATGATGGTAAGTAAATCGGCCACAATGGGGATTAAGCCATCCGAAAAAATTTCGTTGATGCTTTCAATGTCATTGATGGTTCGAGTGGTAAGTGTTCCTATAGGAGTTTGATCAAACTGCCTCAAATTCAAGCCCAATACTTTTTTATACACAGTTACCCTTAGGTCTTTCACCACATTTTGTCCCATCCATGCTGTGATATAAGAAAACAGAAAACGGATAGCTGTTTCAACAAATAAAAAACTGATTTGGAAAATAGTAACAGCAATAATAAACCTACTTACATCGGATAAATCGTTTCCGAACAATACCCATTTTACCCACTCGGGTACCTGTGTGGCTTTTCCCGTTGCACCATTCACCGTTAGTTGAATTAAATAAGGTCGAACAGGTGCTGCAATTGCCATAAAAATGGCGAGTGCTAAACTTAAATAGAAATACGACTTATAAGGCCTTACAAAAAAGAAGATGCGCTTTAATAAACTGAAATCGAATATTGTTTTTTTGTCTTTTCTTAACATGTATTACAAAGGTAGAATAGTTCTGAAACTATCCATCTATAATTTTGCCCATTGTCTTTCTATTAACTCTATATAAAATGCAATTATTATTAGGGCATAGAAAAATTTCATAAACTTTCCCCAAGGTTTAATTTTTGAAATTTTTTGCGTTATTATGTCAAATACACAAACTAACATGCATATTGAATATAAAAAAATATTTAAGTACTCCATATAGATTTATTTAATTAGCTGAAGCTTCAAACATACAATCTGTAAAAATCCATATAGAATAACTCAGTCCAATAACACCTAGATATCTTGCTGCAAACTTAGAAACAGTTAGTACTATACTTTTAACAGTAGTTGCTGACGATCCCCATATTACTCCTCCTAAAGATGGACCAGCTATTCCTAGTGAATCCATTAAACAATGGCGAAACTCATGCTCAGTTATTCCATAAATTGCTTGTTGAGAAATCTCATTAGTTACTACTAATGCAGACATAATTATTTCAGGGATAGTGGGATCCTGAAACTCATCTACCAATCCTTGATATATCTCAAAATCTGTTAACAAATCTACACTTGCAACATATAATGGCTGAAGTAAAGCTTCAGCCTCTGCCTCGGTTAATGTATTATAAAGTTCAAGTTTGGAATTAACTACTGAATTAGGACTTAATTCATTTGATAAAAGAACTCCGTTTGACGAGTTTTCACTAGATAGAGCATTGCTTTTAAGAAAAAAATTATCGCTATGCTTTAGTCCTTTTTCTCTCATGAATTTACCTACTGCAACACTATTTTCTAAAAGAATAGAATTAAATTTATTAATAGAAGCTATTTGTTTATCGGACAACAATTTGGCATTTTTATCAGACTTTGTACAACCTACGAACATCAAATAGAAAATAGTAATCGAAATTGATAAGAATTTTTTCATGTTTTAATTATCCACAAAAAAAAACATAAAACTGTACCCTCCCAAGTTTTTTTCACCAAGAATTTTGTAGTGATTATACTACAGAATTTATTGTTGATTCGCTTTCCAAATTAACCAACCATTTAATGCAATATAAATCACTAAAAACACTTGTGCCGCAATCATATCAAATCGATTGCCTTGCGCCAGTTTACCTTGTTTCTGCAACTTTAATGAATATATGGAAAAGCTTACGCCTGCAATGATGAACAATAATGTTATGCCATGTAATAAGTCAACTAAGGTGAATGTGGTAGACTCTGGCAAAGAAGCTTCCACTACATATTTATTACCAATCACAGCAAATAACGCTCCCACACTCAATCCAAAACGAGAATCAATGCTATCTGCATGAATATAAAAGCAGATATAAGTAATCAAAAAAGAGATGTACATGCCCAAAAACATTTTCCAAAATAAATCTCCCGCATCTCGGCTTAAACTAATTCTTGCCTTATAAGTACCATACTCAGTATGTGCTGTGTCAATAGACGGATCCCCAAAAGCTGTTTCATATTTTTTTATGGAAGTACTGGTTACAAAACTGTCTATTATCCAGCCTCGCAAAGTGAAACGAGGATCATAGTTTTTTCCTAAAGTATCTCGGGAAAACACCAATTCAGTAGCATCAAATTGCGAATTTTCAATAGAGAACCAAAGCCTTTGTCTATCGAATGGAAAGTTCAGAATACTCCAATTGTCTTTCATGATACATTGCAGTTTCATCTGCATAAAATAATCTCCACCCGAAGAATCAATGGTAGAATATAGTTTGGTGACCGACTTGGCGTTCGGCACTTCTAAATATTTATCAAATTCAAAATCTCGGTTTGTATACCGCATCCAAAGCCACAGGTTAATAGTATATTCTTTTTGTTTAAAATCGATATCATGAATACTAGTGACATAAATACCGGTTTTAACAGTATCAGGAACAGAGGGCTGGGCTTTTGTTTGTTGAAGACTTATAAACAAAAGAACAAAGGCAATTACACAAACTTTAAAATGGGGATGCTTCAAGAAAAATTTTTATTTAAGATACGTCATTCTTTAGCAGCTGCATAAAACAAATTCAAATGAAGCCTTTTCGTATCTTTGTAATGTATGGATTCAGCCCCAATTCAGTCAATAGAGCCTAGTTTAGCCAAATACACGCTAAACGAAGAACAGGAGAAAAAAGAAATCATTCGCCATTATAGAGCATTATTAAAAGCCTTGCGCCCTAAATTAAAAAAAGGGGATAAAGAATTAATGAGAACTGCGTTTGAAATGGCAGCCAATGCGCATAAAACCATGCGCAGAAAAAGTGGGGAACCTTATATACTACACCCCATTGCAGTTGCTATGATTTGTGTTGAAGAAATTGGTTTAGGGGTACGTAGTACCATTTGCGCATTATTGCACGATACGGTAGAAGACACCGATATATCACTAGAAGACGTTGAAATGGAATTTGGTACAGAGATTGCCAAAATTGTAGATGGGCTTACAAAAATTTCAGGAGTAATTGACACCAATACCAGTCAACAAGCAGAAAATTTTAAAAAGATTCTTTTAACGCTAACAGATGACCCTAGAGTTATTCTTATAAAGTTGGCCGACCGTTTGCACAATATGCGAACCCTAGACCACATGAAAAGAGAGAAGCAACTAAAAATTGCTTCAGAAACAGTTTGGGTATATGCTCCTTTAGCACATAGAATGGGTTTATATAGCATTAAAACAGAGCTAGAAGACCTTTCCATGAAATACATGGAGCCAGAAGCTTACAAAGACATTGCAAAAAAATTATCGGAAACCAAACGCGAAAGAACTCGATATATTAATGAATTTATTCGCCCAATTAAAGAGAAATTAATAGCTGCCGAATTTGATTTTGAAATTTATGGTAGACCCAAAAGCATTCACTCAATCTGGAATAAAATCAAGAAAAAATCGGTGGCTTTTGAAGAAGTGTACGACCTTTTTGCCATTCGGGTAATTTTGAATGCACCCCCAGAAAAAGAGAAAGAACAGTGCTGGAAAGTGTACTCTATGATAACCGACGAGTATAATCCCTCCCCAGAAAGATTAAGAGACTGGTTGAGCAACCCAAAGAGCAATGGCTACGAAGCATTACACACTACGGTAATGGGTCCTCAAGGAAAATGGGTTGAAGTTCAAATAAGAACCAAGAGAATGAATGAGATAGCCGAAAAAGGATTGGCTGCTCACTTTAAATACAAGGAAGGAAAAGATGGAAACGACGAAGACCGTTTTGATAAATGGTTTGGTCAAATTAGAGAAGTATTAGGCGCTCCAGATACGGATGGTGTAGACTTTTTACAAGATTTTAAAACTTCATTTTTAGCGGAAGAAATTTATGTGTATACCCCTAAAGGGGAAGTAAAAATGTTGCCTACTGGTAGCACCGCACTTGATTTTGCTTTCTCCATTCACTCCGCAATTGGAACCAAATGCATAGGGGCAAAAGTGCACCATAAATTAGTGCCGATTGGTCATAAACTCAGAAGTGGTGATCAAATAGAAATCATTACCAGCAATAAGCAAAAACCCTCAGAAGATTGGCTGAATATGGTGGTTACAGCCAAAGCCAAAAATAAAATCAAGGATAGTTTACGCGAAGAGAAAAGAAAAATTGCAGAAGACGGCAAATACGTTTTACAAAGAAGATTAGAATCAATTGGAGCTGCATATAATCAACATAATATTGATGAACTGATGCAGTTTTATAAGGTGAATTCTTCTCTTGATCTTAACTATAAAATCGCTACTAAAGCCATTGACTTAAGAGAGCTGAAAGATTTTCAGGTTTTAGGAGATAAGATTGAAATTCCTAAACCAAAACCGATTATTACCGAAGTAATTTCTGACCCCACCAAATCAATCCCTAAAAAAGATTCTGAATTAATCATTTTTGGGGAAAGCAGTGATAAAATCATGTACGCTTTGGCCAAATGCTGTAACCCCATTCCGGGGGACGACGTTTTTGGTTTTGTAAGTACTGGGAAAGGCTTGATCATTCATAGAACCAGTTGCCCCAATGCCACCCAATTATTGGCCAACTATGGC
>JBKBWE010000408.1:0-1660 GCA_046289145.1 Sediminibacterium sp. | reverse complement strand
GGCTAACAAAGTAGCCGAAAGAATCGGCAAATTGTTGAACTACTAGCTTTTTCTTTTTAGCTAAACCCCCTATATTTGCACCCCGAATATGATTTTCCGGCGAGGTAGCTCAGTTGGTTAGAGCGCAGGATTCATAACCCTGAGGTGATGGGTTCAATTCCCATCCTCGCTACACGAAACCTCTCAACGCAGTTGAGGGGTTTTTTTGTTTGCGAGCGTGCCAAGTTTACTTGGCTAAGCGGATGCGAACAAAAAAACCACAGCGGCGATGCCGCTGAAGGTTTTGTGTAAAGCCCCCCACCAGAAAGTCGGAGCAACGAAGTTGCGACGACAATTCCTCGCTACACAAAAATCAAGGACTTACGTTAAATCGTGGGTCCTTTGTTGTTTTTGCATGAGGGATACCTGTTTTTTGAAAAAAAGTGGATAATAACAAAGAATGAATTTTAGAGTCCCAAAACGCATTATTTTAAGTAACTTTATAGTCAATTCTAAGTATGAATATTGCACCAGTTTTACATAAAGCGCCACTAAAATCATTTGACGAAAAAATGAATGATTTAAGCTATTGGTTAGCTCAACCTTTGATAAAAAGGCTAGAAGCGGTGACGTTTTTAATATCTCAAACTGTAGATTTAAAAACTACTAGGATGGATAAGTCACATGTAGTAAGAAGAAAACTGAAAGCATGACATTAGCCCAAGATTTTGAAGACTTTGTAAAGATCCTTAATAAACACCAGGTTGATTATATGGTGGTTGGTGGTTACGCATTAGCATTTCATGGCAAACCAAGACACACAGGCGATTTAGATATTTGGATCAATAGTTCAGAAACTAATGCAGAAAAATTAGTTATTGCTATAAAAGAATTTGGTTTATCAAGTTTAGGTCTAACTAAGTCTGATTTTATGCAAGAAGGTTATGTTACACAAATAGGATACCCGCCATTAAGAATTGATATTTTGAATACGATTGATGGTGTAAAATTTGAAGATGCTTTTCCAAACAAATTACTTGTAGATGTGAATGGGATTGAAGTAAAGTATATAGGTTTAAAAGAATTTATCGAGAATAAAACTGCATCAGGCAGAAGCCAGGATATTGCTGATTTGAAAGAGATTAAGAATATTAAGAAGCATTAATTTATATCTTTCAAAAACAATACTTGTATAAAGTAGAATTACAAAGTGAGCAATTCAACTATAAATATTTTGGGGTAGTATGCTTTTACCGAGATATTCATTAGGATATTTCGGCTTATTTTCTACCCAAAGATTATTGTCTTCTACAAATTGAATTAGGCTCTATGTTTCTTCTTCTTTGAGCTGCTGTTGGTCTTTAGCCATTGAGCTTGTTCCTTGGCTTCCTTTAAGGTAACTGCAGGTTGCTTGGACAAGATGGTGGTGCTTAACTTGGCTCTTTCCTGAAAGGATATGTTGTATTTCATCTTTCATGCAATATTTAGCTATGCAAAGTTAATCAAACTCGTCATCTTATAGAACTCAATCAAATCCTCCCCTCATCTAGATGCGCACCAAAAATTTCATTCCAATTTTTCGTCATATTAAACTTTATTCTTAAATTGAATTACCCCAATTTATTCCTCCCCCAATTGTTTCGTTTGTAATCGCTTACTGACTTGCGACAGCTATGTCTGG
>JBKBWE010000122.1:0-7619 GCA_046289145.1 Sediminibacterium sp. | reverse complement strand
TTCAGTTAGAAATGGAGTTGAAGAACCCAATGATGAATACCAGATTTTTTTAAACCTTCCTGAACGTGAAAAAGAGTTCTTAAAATTATTGGCCACCGATTTAACATTAAAAGAAATTGCCGCAAAAATGAACTTAAGCCCTAGAACCATTGATGGGTATAGAGATAATTTATTTGAGAAAGTTAAAGTGAGCAACAGAGTAGGGTTAGTATTATTTGCCCTTCGAAACAACCTAATCCAACTATAGTGCTAGTCTTTAATCTCCCAAATTTCTTTGCCTCTTAATAATTGATCAAGATTTCCTTTGCCCTTCGTAGCGATGGTTTCTTCAATTTGCAATGCCATCATGTCTTCATAACAAGGTCGTTCTGTTTCGTAAAAAACGCCAAATGGTCTGGGGAATTGGAAGTTGGATTGATGTGGATCATCAAACATCCGAATCAAAGTTTGTGCTTTGTAAAAATCTTTTTCATCGTGAATCCAACAATCGTCGGCACTAAAATTTTCGCCTAGTTCTACTACTTCTGGTTGCAATCCATTTAAACGAATACCCTTATTTTGATTAGCGCCAAATACCAATGGTTTACCCTGTTCTAGGAATAAATCATGATCTGCTTTGGAAGACTTCTCAGTGAAAATTTCAAAAGCCCCATCATTAAAAATATTACAGTTCTGATAAATTTCTAAGAAAGAGGCACCCTTATGTTGGTGTGAACGTGTTAGCAATGTTTGTAAATGCTTAGGATCGCGATCCATTGAACGAGCAATAAACGTTGCATCTGCACCCATGGCTAATGCCAAAGGATTAAATGGATGATCAATACTACCAAAAGGAGTACTCTTGGTAATTTTATTGGTTTCAGAAGTGGGTGAATATTGTCCCTTGGTTAAACCATAAATCTGGTTATTGAACAACATAATATTCACGTCAAAATTTCTTCTGAGTAAATGAATAGTATGATTACCGCCAATGCTTAATCCATCTCCATCTCCTGTAACAATCCAGACACTTAATTCTGGTCTGGTTGCTTTCAATCCACTAGCAATTGCAGTAGCTCTTCCATGAATACTGTGCATGCCAAACGTATTCATATAATAAGGGAAACGGCTGCTACAACCAATTCCGCTAATGATGACAATATTTTCCTTGGGAATACCAATGCCTGGCATTATTTTTTGAACCTGCGCCAAAATAGAATAGTCACCACAACCAGGACACCAACGTACTTCCTGGTCAGTTGCAAAATCTTTTGCGGTTAATATGGGTGCTGCTATTGTTTCTGTAGACATTGTTTATTGTTTAATTAGTTCTTCCCAATATTCTGCTGCTCTTCTTGTATGAGGAATTACAATAGTTCCACCAACAATGTTGGCTACAGCAAAAATTTCATACATTTCTTCGGTAGTTACGCCCAATTCAAAACTTTTGCCTAGATGGTATTTAATACAATCATCACAACGCAATACCATACTAGCTACTAAGCCCAACATTTCTTTGGTTTTTTTATCCAAAGCACCTTCGTCATAGGTATTGGTATCTAAGTTCCAAAGACGCTTCATCACTAAATTATTCTTGCTCAGAATCACTTCATTCATTCGCTCTCTATAGCTATTGAATTCATTCACCATTTCGCTCATATATCGGTAATTGTTCTGCAAAAATACAGCAGCAATGCTTAGCTGAACCAAATTCTTTGTATTTTAAGCCTCAAATACTTGTCGAATGAAGAAATTTTTACTGCTCATTTTCCTACTGCCTTTAATGGTATTGGCACAGCAAACTGCTGATTTGGTTAAAATAACCGATATGTACAAAATCAAACAAATGAATAGCATCAGTTTAAGCCCTGATGGCAAACAGGCATTGTTTGTATTAAACAGTATTGAACCCGAAGGCAATAGTAAGTGGGAATATAAATACACCAATCAATTGTATTTAGTAGCAGCAGATGGTTCTTCAGCCCCAAGGGCATTAACCTATAAAGAAAATGCCAGCCAACCCGTATGGAGCCCAGATGGTAAAAAAATTGCTTTTGTAAGAGCAGTAGATGGTAAACCGCAAATCTTTTTTTTGAACTTAGAGGGAGGCGAGCCGGTTCAAATAACCAAGTTCCGTTATGGAGCCAGCAGTCCGCAGTTTAGCCCAGACGGGAGCCAACTTTTGTTCAGTGCTTCTATTTCTTTAGCAGATTTATTAAAAGACAAAGAACTCAACCCAACATCAGCAGTTCCAGCATGGCCAGCAGAGAAACCT
Source organism: Sediminibacterium sp. (assembly GCA_046289145.1). Classification (GTDB taxonomy): domain Bacteria; phylum Bacteroidota; class Bacteroidia; order Chitinophagales; family Chitinophagaceae; genus Sediminibacterium. The sequence continues at coordinate 5,365 of JBKBWE010000122.1, read as the reverse complement.
GGGTTTGAAAAGAATCAATTCCTACAACCCAATAAAGTCTTACCTAACCCTGATGGTACTCCAGAAGAAATAAGGGCATATTTAGATTTGAATGTAATAGAGAAAAAAGCCAAAGTCATTCATAAATTGAATTTTCAAGAAGAAGCCACCACTTCTGGAGACCAATCTTTTTCCCATTTATTTATTGTTGCTGCTGAAGCAGGATCAATGCCTAAAGCCATTACACAAGGTTTTCATCGGTTTGGTGGTGCGAGTTTTACACCTGATGGAAAACAAATTGTGTTTACTGGAAATACCGACAATTCACAACATCCCGATCGTGCTTTAGAAAGTCAAGTATTCATCGTAAATGCAGATGGCTCTGGCATGAAACAATTATTAGGAACTGCAGGTAAATCATATTCAAGTCCATCTGTTTCTCCATCCGGAAAATGGTTGGCAGTACAAGTGGGTACAGTGTCTTTTGTGAATGTGCCTGAATTAGCGGTGATGCCTTTGAACGGAACAGCTGCTGATTTAGTAATGCTACCCTTTGACAGAAACAAGGGTGGGCTTACTTGGAGCAAAGATGAACAGCATATTTATTTTTCTGCCCAAAGCAATGGGGGTGCACCCATTTTTCGCATCAATGTAAAAACAAAAAAATCAGAACAGCTTACAGAAACCGATGCAGGCATCAGTAGTTTTTCTATGAAAACGGATAAGCTCGTTTATGTAAAAACAGCAGTAGCCAATCCTTTTGAATTATATACCACTGATACCAATGGCAAAAACGAAAAACGCATCAGCGGTTTTAACTACGATTGGGTGAGTAAAAAACAATTGAGTTTTCCAGAGAAAAGAACATTCAAAAACGAGAAAGGATTAACTGTTGAATACTGGATCATGAAACCTGCTAATTATATAGCAGGTAAAAAATATCCAACTATTTTAAATATTCACGGAGGCCCTTCTGCTATGTGGGGACCTGGTGAAAGCTCTATGTGGCATGAGTTTCAGTACTATGCTGCTAAGGGTTATGCGATTGTTTATGGCAACCCAAGAGGTTCTGGTGGTTATGGTGAGGAATTCTTAAGAGCCAATGTAAATGATTGGGGTGCAGGACCTACTTCAGATGTATTAACTTCAGTTGACTTAGCAACAAAGGAAGGATTCATAGATACTTCAAAATTAGCAGTAACTGGTGGATCATATGCAGGATATTTAGTGGCATGGATCATCAGTCACGATCAACGCTTTAAAGCAGCTTGTGCACAAAGAGGCGTATACGATTTAGGTACTTTCTTTGGAGAAGGAAATGCATGGCGCTTAGTCCCTAATTATTTTGGCGGCTATCCATGGGAAGAAAAAACCAGACCCATTTTATTTCGTGAATCGCCCATTAATTATGTAGATAAAATACATACACCCTTTATCATTTTCCACGGAGAAAACGATTTAAGAACCGGTGTTATTCAAAGTGAAATGCTTTACAAAAGCTTAAAGGTTTTAGGCCGAACAGTAGAGTACGTAAGGCATCCCGGCGGTACACATGAATTAACGCGCACAGGTAATAACCGCCAACGCGTTGACCAAATGCTCCGCACCATTGAATTTTTTGACCGGTTTATTAAACATTAAACTTTTGCCACAATAAAATTAAATCTTAGCCGCCCCAAAATAAGACTGCAATGCTGTAGGAATATTGATGCCTTCTGGCGTTTGATTGTTCTCTAACAAACATGCTACTATACGAGGCAATGCCAATGAACTGCCGTTCAGTGTATGCACCAATTGGGTTTTACCATCTGCGCCTTTGAACCTGCATTTCATTCTGTTAGCTTGGTAGCTTTCAAAATTGCTGACACTGCTCACTTCTAACCAACGGTCTTGTGCAGCGCTGTATACTTCAAAATCGTATGTGATGGCACTGGTAAAGCCCATGTCTCCACCACATAAACGGAGTATGCGATAGGGCAGTTCTAATGATTGCAATAATTTTTCTACATGCAATACCATCTCATCCAAGGTTTCATAACTCTTATCGGGATGTACAATTTGAATAATTTCTACTTTTTCAAACTGGTGCAATCTGTTTAATCCGCGCACGTCTTTTCCATAACTGCCGGCTTCTCTTCTAAAGCATGGAGAGTAAGCAGTCATTTTCACTGGAAAATCACTTTCTTTTAAAATGGTATCTCTGTAAACATTGGTCACAGGCACTTCTGCTGTTGGAATCAAATAAAAATCGTCTTCAGTTGCATGGTACATCTGCCCTTCTTTATCGGGTAATTGCCCTGTAGCATAAGCTGAGTCTGCATTTACCATGAATGGTGGTAAATATTCGGTATAGCCTGCTGCGGTATTGAAATCTAAAAAATACTGAATTAAAGAACGTTGTAATTTGGCTCCCTTACCTATATATACAGGAAATCCGCTACCGGTGATTTTATTTCCCAATTCAAAATTAATCAAATTGTATTTGGTAGTTAGGTCCCAATGGGGAACAGAGCCCTCGGCTAGTGTTGGCATTGCTCCCCCTGTTCTAACTACCTCATTTTCTTCAGGGGTTTTTCCTTCAGGAACCATATCGGCTGGTAGATTAGGTAACTGAACCAATTGGTCGGCCAGTTCTTTTTCTAACTGCGCCATTTGTTCTTTTAGTGGCTCAAGTGTTAGCTTCCAATTGGCTACATTTTGCTTAATGGCTTCTGCCCCCTCTTTATCTCCCTTTGCCATTAATTGTCCAATTTCTTTAGATGCTGCATTCACTTTGGCTTGTGTATCGTCAAAAGCCGCCTGCACTTTTTTGCGCTCATCATCTGTTTGAATGATGGCATCCACCATTTCTGGCTGCTTAAAATGCTTCTTGGCTAACAACTGTTTCACCCTTTCTGGGGCCGCTTTTAAGACACTTACCTGTAACATATTCTCGAATTTGCTGCAAATATACCTTATCGGGGTTGATGATGGCATGCCTTGATGGTTTACCTTTGTGGTATGTTTATTACAGATGATTTAATGCAACGTTGGTGGGCTTTGGAGGCAAAAATGTTAGCCCGTTTTGGTAAAAAGCCCGATTTAGAAGCCGTTTTATTCTTAATTGGTCTTCAGGAAACGGGGTTTATGGCCGAAAAAATATCGAAGGAACAAAAACAAGATTTGATGCATGTAGCTGTGTGTACCGTATTGGCTCAAAGTGGCTATTATTTAGTTGAGGGAAAGGATGAAGAGGGTTGGCCTCATTTTGCTCAATTAAAACAATTACCCGAAATGAGTCTACCAGAACAAGAAAATTTTATTAAGGACCATGTACTCTTGTATTTTGAGCAATCAGGCTTTTAAATACCTTTACAGCAGATAATTAATTTTATCCCTCCAAATTTTATTCAATATTTGCACTATAAAAATACCGCTATATGAATTTTCCAGCAGAACTACGTTACACCAAAGACCACGAATGGATTAGTATTGAAGGCAATGTTGCTACGATTGGCATCACCGATTTCGCTCAACATGAATTGGGTGATATCGTTTATGTAGACATCAATACAGTAGGAAAGGATTTGGCTGCAGAGGAAGTTTTCGGAACTGTTGAAGCGGTTAAAACCGTAAGTGATTTGTTTTTGCCATTAGCAGGAACAGTAACCGAGGTAAACACTTTATTAGAAAAACAACCTGAATTAGTGAATACCGATCCTTATGGTGATGGCTGGATGATTAAAATGACGGTTACTGATCCTTCTAGCTTTGAGGGGTTAATGACCAAAGATGCTTATGAAGCATTGGTTGGCTAAAATGCCTTAATTCAATTTATCCTATTCTCGATATTTGGAACAAGTACTACAATACAGTGAGTCCGAACTTGTTTTGTTGTTAAGTCAGCGAAATGAAACTGCATTTAGTTATTTGTATGATCACTATTCTGGTGCTTTGTACACTAGTATTCTTACTATTGTAGTTGATCAAGAAGCTGCTGCTGACACTTTGCAAGAAGTGTTCATTAAAATTTTTCGGCAAATTGAATCTTACGATAGCAGCAAAGGTCGTTTATATACTTGGATGCTGAATATTGCCCGTAATGCTGCTATTGATACAACCAGAAGCAAGGGCTTCCAAAAAACAAAACAAAACCAAGAGCTCTCTGAAAACGTATATGATTTGGCAGGTAGCGCTGAAATTAAATCAGACGATATTGGTCTACGAAAACTGGTACATGGCCTAAGGCCTGAATGGAGGGTTTTGGTTGAATTATCTTACTTTGAAGGATATACACAAGATGAGATTGCCAAAATGCTCGATATCCCCTTAGGTACGGTCAAAACCAGGCTGAGGGCGGCTTTAAAAGAATTGCATAAATTGATTAAAGAGTGAATACACAGGAATACATACAAAGTGGAATAATTGAAAGCTATGTCTTGGGCATGGCTAGCCCAGCTGAAGCAGCTGAGTTGGAACAATTATGTCTACAGTATCCTGAGATTAAGCAAGCTTTAACCAATTTTGAATTGGCCTTAGAAGCCAATACTTTAGCCAAAGCAGTTGCTCCACCGCCTCATTTAAAACAGCAAATTTTTACTGCTTTACAATCAGAATTTATCTCCGAAAAAAATAAAGTAGTTGAAAAGACCCAAGCATTGGTAACTCCATTGAATGAAACACCTGTAGTGAAAATGAATCAGTCAAGTCGATTCCTTGCTGCTGCCTCAATCATTCTTTTAGTGATTAGCGGTGGTATGAATATCTATTTTTATAGCAAGTTCAAAGAAACTACTCAACAATACCAAGCTCTTGTACTAGAGAAAAATACTTTGCAAGCCAATAATCAAATTATGCAAACGAAAAGTTTGGATATGTACAACAGCATGCAAATGATGACAGACCCCAATATGAAAAAAGTTTCTATGCCAGGTATTGCTGGTAAGGAAATGAATTACGCAACTGTTTTTTGGGACATGAAATCGAAAGACGTTTATATTCTACCCAATAAATTGCCTCAACCAGCAAGTGGCAAACAATACCAACTTTGGGCGATTGTTGATGGAAAACCTGTTGATGCTGGTGTACTCAGTGATTGTGCCGGCCTTTGTAAAATGAAAAATATACCTGCAGCTTCTATATTTGCCATTACTTTAGAAAAATCAGGAGGCAGTGAAACTCCTACGCTCTCAGAAATGTATGTTGCTGGTAAAGTTGGCTAGAATAACAAGAGAGTGACGAAATACGGTTATCTTTAATCCGTATAATTTATATGAACATAGATCAAATCAAAAAAATTCTTGGGTTAAAAAAAGCGATTATTTCGCTGGAGAATAAAATATTTAACCTCGTTTCCTTCATGGTATTTATTGCCATGATTATTAGCCTCGCTAGTAATATTCTACTC
>JBKBWE010000407.1:0-1667 GCA_046289145.1 Sediminibacterium sp. | reverse complement strand
AGCGGTTGGTAATAAAGATCCTCAAACACAAGCTTTAATTATGCAAGCGTATGGTGTAGGTACTCAAGTAGGAGGTATGTTGCCTTTTAGTCGAGCTCATGAAAGTGAAGCGGATATGATTGGATTAACCTTAATGGCAATTGCGGGTTATGACCCAATTAATGCCGTGAGAGTTTGGGAACGTATGTCGGCAAATTCAGGAGGTCAAGCACCACCAGAAATTTTAAGTACGCATCCAAGTAATGAAACACGTATTAAAGAATTAACCGCTTTAGTTCCACAAGCAAAAGCAGAGGCGGCTAAGTTTGGTGTTACTTTTAAATAATTAAAAAAATACTATTATATTTGAATCCCGACATTGTCGGGATTTTTTATTTTAAAACTATTGCTATGCAACAACTTCAGAAAGGAGATTCGAAACTTCTAAACGCTTGGGCTTTTTATGATTGGGCCAATTCAGTATATGCTTTGGTAATTTCGTCAACCATTTTCCCTTTGTATTACGGAGCGTTATTTCGTCAAAAAAATATTGAAGAAATTGTCTTGTGGGGATTTTCTATTCGAAGTGAAGCTTTAATAAGTTATGTTACAGCTTTAGGCTTTTTAATCATTGCCTTTATTTCGCCTTTATTATCCGGAATTGCGGATTATATGGGAAATAAGAAGTTTTTCTTGAAACTTTTCTGTTATGTAGGAGCTATTTCTTGTATGAGCTTGTACTTCTTTTCATTGGATACAGTCGTTTTAAGTTTAGTTTCGTATTTACTAGCCTTGATTGGTTTTTGGGGAAGTTTAGTATTCTATAATTCCTATTTGCCCGATATCGCTCACAAAGAACAACAAGATAGAATCAGTGCAAAAGGATTTAGCTTGGGATATGTTGGAAGTGTTATTTTACTATTAATTTGTTTAGAAATGGTAATGTCAGTAGAAGACAACCAAAAACTCCAAATGATGAAATATTCTTTTGTATTAGTTGGGATTTGGTGGATTGGTTTCAGTCAGTATTCTTATTACTATTTGCCTAATACTAAAAACACCAACAAATTACACAGAAATGTGGTTTTTAATGGTTTTAAAGAATTGCGAAAGGTTTGGCATCAGTTAAAAGAATTAAAACCTTTGCGTCGCTATTTAGCCGCTTTCTTTGTCTATAGCATGGCGGTGCAAACTATTATGATTATTGCTGCTTATTTTGGAGAAAAGGAAGTACAATGGGGAAGTGATAGCAAACGAACCATGGGATTGATAGTTAGTATTTTACTAATTCAACTGATTGCGGTTTTAGGTGCTTGGTTAACATCAAAAGCATCGGCAAAATTTGGCAATATTAAAGTTTTGATTTTCATTAATTTCTCATGGATTTTAATTTGTACCTATGCGTATTTCGTAATTACTCCAAACGATTTCTACATAGCAGCTGCTTTTGTTGGATTGGTAATGGGAGGAATCCAATCGTTATCGCGTTCAACGTATTCTAAATTTATTCCAGCAAATACAGTTGATACAACTTCGTTCTTCAGTTTTTATGATGTTGCTGAGAAAATTGGTATTGTAATCGGAATGTTTACCTATGGTTATATCGCTGATGTAACAGGGAAAATCCAAAATGCCATCTTATTTTTAATCTTATTTTTTGTGGTTGGATTACTTTTATTACTCAGAGT
>JBKBWE010000121.1:0-7678 GCA_046289145.1 Sediminibacterium sp. | reverse complement strand
GAATGCAATTGCCACCAATCAATTAGAAAAATTAGCAGCTGCAAAATCAGACAATGGGTATGGCCATAAGATAGCCAAGTTGACGGATGCAATGGGTAAACCATTGAAGTATATTATCAATAAAACTATGATGCGCATTGATTTGCCAGCACCATTAAAGCCTGGTCAAAAATTTGTTTTCAATGTAGCTTGGAGTTATAAAATTGCTGATCGAATGACATTTGCGGGTAGAGGCGGTTATGAAATGTTAGAAGACGGTAACCACTTATTTACCATGGCCCAGTGGTTTCCTCGTTTATGTGTGTACAGCGATTTCCAAGGATGGCAGAATCAACAATTTTCTGGTAGAGGTGAATTTGCGCTCACATTTGGCAACTACGATGTTACACTAACCGTTCCTTCTGACCATATTGTATTGAGTACAGGCGTTTGTCAAAATTATAGTCAAGTATTAAGCCCAGCACAAATGAATCGCTGGAATCAAGCACAAACCGCAAAAGAGCCAGTTGAAATTGCTACATTAGAAGAAGCCAATAAAAGAACAGAAGGGAAAGCTACTTCAACAAAAACATGGATATATAAAGCAGAAAATGTACGTGACTTTGCTTGGACAACTAGCCGCAGGTATATTTGGGATGCTATGCCAGTTTATATTGAAGGGAAGAAAGTGATGTGCATGAGTGGATATCCCAAAGAAGCATATGGATTATACCGTAAATTTTCTACTAAAGCAGTAGCACATACTATTAAAACCTATTCGAAATTCTCTATCCCTTATCCATATCCAGTTGCACAAAGTATTGAAGCATCTAATGGGATGGAATATCCAATGATTTGTTTCAACAACGGAAGAACCAATAAAGATGGCTCTTATGCAGAAGCAACTAAGTATGGTATGATTGGTGTAATTATTCATGAAGTAGGGCATAATTTCTTCCCTATGATTGTTAATAGTGATGAGCGCCAGTGGAGTTGGATGGACGAGGGGTTGAATACATTTGTTCAATTCTTAACCGAAGAACTATGGGACAATAAGTATCCAACTAGAAGAGGTCCGGCTAGGTTAATTACAGACTACATGCGTTTGCCTAAAGATCAGCTTGAGCCCATCATGACAAATAGTGATAATATTATTCAATTTGGCCCAAATGCATATGCAAAGCCAGCAACTGGATTAAATATTTTACGTGAGACTATTATGGGGCGTGAATTATTTGATTATGCTTTTAAAGAATACGCAAGACGATGGGCATTTAAACATCCAACTCCAGCAGATTTATTTAGAACCATGGAAGACGCCAGTGCAGAAGATTTGGATTGGTTTTGGAGAGGATGGTTTTACAGTATAGAATCTTGTGATATTGCCATCGAAAATGTTAAGCATGCAGTAGTGAATACTGCAACAACTACAGATGTTCCACGAGCTTCTAATTCAACTATGCGTGGATTAGATAAACCATTATTTAGTGGTGCGGCAGCTTTTGATGATATTTCTAAGCAAAGAAATAGAAATGATAAGGGTATTATTTTCCAAACAGATGCTGATACTAGTTTGAGAGATTTTTATTGGAGATACACAAGAGGATTAGAAGTGTATGATTCAACCTATAAATTTCAAGTACAAGCAAATTCTCCAGCATCACCATTATCATCAGAAGAATTAGCCAAATACCAAAACACCAATTTATATGAAGTCACTTTTGCCAATAAAGGTGGATTGGTAATGCCATTGATTGTTGAATTTACATTTGAAGATGGTACAAAAGAAATAGAAAAAATTCCAGCACAAGTATGGAGAAAGAATGAAAACAAAGTCACTAAATTATTTATGACGACTAAAAAAGCAGTGTCAATTCAACTAGATCCAATGAAAGAGACAGCTGACATTAACGAGTCAAATAATAAGTGGCCCAATGGAACGGTTGCAGAACCTTCTAAATTCAGTATTTTCAAAGCAGGGGCAGGTAGAGGAAGAGGCCAATCATCTGGCGTTAATCCAATGCAACACGCCATGCAAAAAGGGCAATAAAATGAAGCAAGTTTGTTTGAGTTTTTTATTAGGATTGGTCAGCTGTATCATTTATGCAAAAACCGATACCATATCTGTCTACAGCAAAAGCATGAATAAGCCAATTAAAGTGGTGATTATTCAACCTGATAAAATAGTAAAGGATCAAAAACTTCCTGTTGTTTATTTATTACATGGGCATGGGGGAAATCATCGTGCTTGGTTACAGTCTGCTCCTCAATTGGAAGCGAAAGCCAACCAATTGAATATGCTACTGGTGATGCCCGATGGCAGTAGAAATAGCTGGTATATGAATAGCCCTATTAATACTGCAGTACAATACGAAACCTTTATGGTTAAAGAATTAGTGCCTTATATTGATTCAGCTTATACCACAAATTTAAAAAGAGCCATCACCGGTTTAAGTATGGGCGGACATGGGGCTTTTTATTTGTCTTTTAGAAATAAAGGAGTGTTTGGTGCAGCAGGTAGTATATGCGGCGGTGTTGATATTCGTCCCTTTCCTAAAAACTGGGAACTCAGCCAGTTGTTAGGGGATATTGATGAACAACAATCAAATTGGCAAGCTAATACGGTAATTAATTTAGCAGACAATCTTAAACCGGGTGATTTGCAGCTCATTTTTGATTGTGGTTATGGAGATTTTTTTCTAAAAGTAAATAGGGATTTGCACCAGAAGTTATTGCAGAAAAAAGTTCCTCATGACTACACAGAAAGGCCAGGGTCACATAATTCAGCCTATTGGGGAAGTAGTATTGATGGTCACCTTTTATATTTCAGTAAATTTTTTAATCAGTAATTATAGACTATGAAATTTTGGACAGTCTTAGTAGTAGGATTAATTTTTAGTGGGAGAGCTTTTGGTGCACAAACCGATACACTGGCTGTACCGAGTGCCTCTATGAAGAAAAAAATTCCCACTGTCATTGTTTTACCAGAGGGATATGCATCTTCAAAGCAATCATTTCCTGTTATTTATTTATTACACGGTGCTGGTGGAAGTTATCGTAATTGGATAACTCGTGTACCACATATTCAACAATTAGCCGACGAAAACCAAGTCATCATTGTTTGCCCTGACGGGGCAGTTACTAGTTGGTATTTTGATAGTCCAATTGATAGTTCAATCCGTTATGAAACATTCGTAGCAAAGGAATTGCCTGCTTATATAGACCAACAATATAAAACCTTTGCTAATAGAAATGGGAGGGTTATAACAGGATTGAGTATGGGAGGTCATGGTGCACTTTTTCTTGGATTTAGACATTCCAATACTTTTAGTGCTGCTGGAAGCATGAGCGGCGCATTACATGTAACCGTAATTAGGCAAGGATATGGGGTAGAAAAAATATTAGGGGATACTGCAGTAAATCGAAAATATTGGAATGATTGGAGTGTGTTAAATGCCATTGAACAAAAGCCTACTGATTCTTTGTCAATAATTATTGACTGTGGAGTGGAGGATCGTGTATTGCCTATGAATAGGGCGGTTCATGAGAAAATGCAAAAGCTAAATATAGCACATGAATATACAGAGCGACCAGGAAATCATGATTGGAAGTACTGGTCTAATGCCATTGATTACCAAGTGTTATACTTTAGCAAGCATTTTAAACGAATGCGAAAAAACTAATTAGTAAGTGTAAAATTAATAACCCAATAATCCCTTCAGCGCATCAATTCTAAATTGAATTACTGGTTTCATTTTTGCAGGGTGTCCTTTCAATAGATAAGTAAATGCAAGTACAATTGATGCTCCAAATTTAAAGAGGTATTCAATCACTTTAAAGTAATACGCTGATTGACTATTGGACTGTGTTCTTACTTTTTCACCTCTGCCAATTCCACTGGCTACTCTATACATGTATTCAGGGGTTAGCTTTTGGGTTTCAACTACGTGGTCTACAATAATTTGTGGATGATAATAAATGGTTTTTCCTAAAGCTTTTAATTTTAAAAAAAATTCTTTACCCTCACCGCCAATCCTTAGTGTGCCTTTTACGCCAGGTAACGCAGTATTGAAACCATTCACTGAGTTAAAATCTTCCTTTTTAATAATCATATTCGATTCTAAAGGATATTTATTAGGGCTAAATACACAAATTTCTTTGCTGTAATCAAAATTTCCGACCAATGAGGAAACAAAATGACTCATCCAGATTGGCTCCGATGGTATATACTTAGGAATGATTCTTCCGCCCAATCCGCCCGCATCGGGATGATTCTTAAAAAAATCAATGATCAATGATAAGTAATTTGGGTGTGCTATTGCATCATCATCCATAAAACAGAGTAGGGGAGATTTAGCTATTCCTGCTCCAGTATTTCTGGCAAACGAAGCACCTTGAATGGGTTCATTTAAATAAATAAAATGAGCATCTATACGTGATGCAATAAAATGATTGCAAACAGTTTCTGTACTATCAGTAGAATTGTTATTAACTACTATTACTTCATATCTATCTTTGCTTATCTGTTGATTATATAAGCTTTCTAATGCAGCTGGTAAATAGGTTGCTCTATTATAAGTACAAATAACGACCGATATTTCTAGCTTATTAAAGTTCATTTAGGCAAATATAAAATGGATTCTCGAACTATTGTTGCCCAGTTAAATGCTTTCAGAAATGCATTTGGGATAGCTTTTATTTCTTTATATGGGAATTGAACCATTGCTCTTGCAAATTCATCCCAATTATAGTCTTCTACTGCTTTAAGATATTCACTCAACATGTCTAGATTGAACCCATCACAACTTTTTTTGCAAGCTATAACTGGTAAGCCTGCTGCAAGTGCATCCGTAATTTTTGTTTTAACACCAGTTCCTAAAGTAATGGGGCAAATAAAGCAGTCAGCCCCTTTATTATATAATTGAATATCATTCACAAATCCCTTAAATAGAATATTGGGAGAAGCCAAAAGCTGTGCTTCCCAATTAGGTTTAATTTGAACCCCACAAATCAATAGTTGATAATTTAAATTAATTTGGTTCAATCTTGGAATCAGTTCATTTAAAATAATATACAATGCATCTTCATTGGGTATGTAATCAAGTGTTCCATTGAATAAAAATAATTTGGTTTCAGCCGAAAGTGAATGGCTATTCAAAATAGCATTTCTGCTTTCCCATTTTTCTAATTGACTATAGGGCTCTTTTACATATGTTCCATAAGGTACCGTATACGAAATGGTTGCATTAACATTCCAGTGTTCAATAGCAAATAGTCTTTCTTCATCGGAGATAAAAAAATTTCTATCTGCTTTTTGAAGTACCCATTTCTCATATATTTCATAGAATTTCCATCCCCATCTACCCATATCTCTGAATCGGTAGGCTTCTAAGTTTGCAGATTTAATAATTAATTTTTTGCCGGTTAAGAAGCGGAGTAAAATACCAAGCCAACCATAATAACTATGATCTATTATGATGACATCTATTTTTTCTTTCTTGATTATTTCAATTAATTTAAAGCAATAAAAAATATTCAAGAATCCGTACCAATGATTAAATAAAAAAGGAAGCACATTCAACGCTGTTTCAGTTGATACGGCTTCCTTATTATCTTTTGAAACGGCTAAAACAACTTTTGTTTGTTTGGCTAGTTCCCTATAATATTCAACAATATATTTTTGCCCACCCATTAAAGAGGGGAACACTTTAAATGAAACAATTCCCAATACATTGGGCTTTTTTTGATGCATTATGCGGTTTTCGTTTTTTTGAAACCCATAATAATAGCTCCAAACAAAAGCAACCAGATAATGATAGATGAACCTACTGCTGCTTTAGATCCAATGGCATAAGAAGCAGGTTCAAATTTAAATTCAATAATATGTTCACCAGCAGGAATTGCCATTCCTCTTAAAACATAGTTGGTTTGTAAAATGGGAGACTCCTTGCCATCAATAAATGCTTTCCATCCAGCATCATAATATACCTCACTAAATACTGCAAATTGATTACTGTCGGCTTTAAACTGATACTTGGCAGCATCATTTTCGTTCTTTAATAATTGAATTTGTGCAGCACTATCAAATTGAATGGCACCTATTCTAGTTTTGTCTTTTTGATCTAATAAAGCGGTTTCAGCAGGATTGAAATCAGTTAACGATTTCATTATGGCAGCTGGCCCTTCTTTAAATTCAACCCCTTTTACCAACCATGCAGCTCCTAAAGCGTTGGGGTTTTGCTGAACAGTTGCTTGACCCGTTTGTGGATCTGGCATGATCAAGTATTTGGTGTTTAACATATTTAAAGAAGGCATACAATTAGGGAACTTGTACAATTGATTCTCTATTAAATCTTGGTATATGCTCAACTTTGCTGGGTGATAACCACCAACTGATTTATGGAAGTAGGCAGTTAGTGCACCGCCATTAAATGCATTGGATACCCCTTGTGTTAAATTTAAAACCCTGTAGTAACCAGTGTCTTTTAAGATTTCTACATCTGCGGCAGAAGGAGTAAAATTATTTTCATATTCTGTAGCATCTTGATAATTATCGGCATTCAAGTATTTACTATTAATGCCAAAAACATCAATCATTGCAAATAATCCTATAACAGCAATAATGATTACTGGGTTTATTTTTTGTTTGATAGCAGCAAATACTGCAGCTCCAGCTACTGCACAGAATAAAAGGGTTCTTAATAAATCTCCTAAAACCAAACTTTTCCTGTCCTCTCTTAAACCATCTACAAAAGATTTAACAGGTGCTTCTATTTGCGCACGTTGAGTAGCATCTGGTATTTTGCTGATTTGCTCCATCAACATTTTATCGCCTGCATTACTAAAGTCTGCAGTTAAATAAACCAATACTGCTATACCAAATACAGCAGCAACAACCATTAATCCTTTCTTATATTTTTCCCATAATAAAGTTTTATTTTCTGCATTGATGATTGTATTAAGAGACAATGCAGCTAACATAGAAAGCAAAAAGGTCGGAACAACCAAAATCATGCTTGGTGCTCTAAATTTGTCGTAAACAGGCAAGTATTTGAGCATAGCAATATTAAATCCTTCTAGGTATTTACCCCAACTTAGCATTAGGGTGAATACGATGGCAGCCCCCATCCAATAAGTATATTTTTTATCTACTATCACCATTCCAATTAATGCCAAGAAACATACGATAGCGCCTGTATAAGGAGGCCCTGATGTGCCAACGCCATCAATCCCACCCCAATAAAATTGCATGTACCTTTGAACCTGCTGTGCCAATTCTTGTGGCATTTGTTGCAATGCAGCAACCGCCTGAGACTTTTCTTGTGCAACTTCTAATTGGTTACTGCTCCCACCATAAAAACGTGGAAACATCATGACCAATGGCTCCGTTTTATACACACTATAACTTAAAGCATAATCTTTACTAAGTCCTGTTTTGGTTACATTCGTTGTACTGTCTGCTAAAACACTTCCGCCTCTAATTGTTTTTTTAGCATATTCATAGGTCGTAAATAAAGTGACAGCGTTCACTAAAATTCCTAGTAATGCAGCCATGATTGCTAAGCCTGCAGATTTGCCAAGATGATTCCAATCTTTCGCTTTAATGCATGTTATAGCAAAAGCCACACTCATAAATAGTATGATTAGAAAACCATAATAAGTAATCTGTTAATGGTTCGCTCCTAATAAGAGTTCAGTA
>JBKBWE010000120.1:0-7693 GCA_046289145.1 Sediminibacterium sp. | reverse complement strand
TTCCATCACCAAAAACTTATTGGCTTTATCAAGGAATTTGTCGTCTGTCATCATACCGTATTTCACAAACAAACCAAGGCTTTCCCACTTTTGCTCAAATTCAGCACGATCATTTTTGAAAATCTCTTCTAACTTATCGGCAACCTTTTTAGTGATATGTGCATTGATTTTTCTTACGTTTGGATCGCCTTGTAAATAACTTCTACTTACGTTTAAAGGAATATCTGGGCTGTCTATAACTCCATGTAAAAGCATTAAGAATTCAGGCACAATATCTTTTACTTCATCAGTTACAAAAACTTGATTACAATACAATTGAATCTTATCTTTCTGAATTTCGTAGCTCTGTTTAATTTTAGGGAAATACAATACACCAGTTAAATTAAAAGGATAATCTACATTTAAGTGAATCCAAAACAAAGGTGTTTCACCAAAAGGATATAACTCACGATAGAATTTTTCGTAGTCTTCTTTAGTTAATTCATTGGGCTTTTTAACCCAAATAGGATTGGTGTTGTTAATTGATTTTTCTTCTTCTTTCTCTTCGTCTTTTTTTACTTCTGCGTTTACATCGGTAAAGTAAATTGGAATGGGTAAAAACTTACAGAACTTTTCTAAAATTCCTTTTAGTTTAAATGCATCTAAGAACTCTGCACTTTCTTCATTTACATGTAAAATTATTTTAGTTCCACGTTGCTTTTTTTCTACCTCGTATAACTCAAATTCTGGGCTTCCATCGCAACTCCAATAAACGGTAGCAGCTTCATCTTGATAGCTTTGGGTTAAAACCTCTACTTTAGAAGCAACCATAAAAGCACTGTAAAACCCTAAACCAAAATGGCCAATTATACTTGCGTCTTTGTATTTAGTCAAAAACTCTTCTGCTCCACTAAATGCAACCTGGTTAAGGTATTTATCAACTTCTTCTTTGGTCATACCCACCCCACAATCTTCTATTGTGATGGTTTTTTCTTTAGCATCAAGCCTCACATCTATACGAAGTTCACCTAATTCACCTTTGGCTTCTCCAATGGATGATAAGGTTTTAATTTTCTGGGTTGCATCGGTAGCATTACTAACCAGCTCTCTCAAGAAAATTTCATGGTCGCTGTAGAGGAATTTTTTAATGATAGGGAAAATATTTTCCGTCTGTACGCGTATCTGTCCTTTTTGCATATCAATACTTTTTCCTTGTCTTGTCAAAGAAAGTACCAATTGATTGTTTGCTGACAGGATGACAAAGAAATAGGGAAATTACCCTTTTGAAAATAAATTTTGACAGAACGGTAAACAATTATCGGAAACTAGGTATGTAAAAATTAGCCCCGGTTGCTCCAGATTTACCATAATGCACTTCTTTAATAGGGGTATGATCAGACCAAATATTCCAGTTTGTTTCCATATCGGTATAGCCATTTTGACGAAGAAATTGAATAATCTGTGCTTTCATTGCCTCCATATCTTCATTGGGCTTTACATAACAAACAAATTGAATAGTCGTTTTCTTATATGGAAAATTACGCATGACTTCATATAATTATTCCCGCGTTATCATTGCACTATAAAAGGCAGGTGCATTCTTTTCTGTTTCCTTTTGTGTTTTCTGTACAGGTATATAAGTTGTCTCTAAAGGTCTTTTATTGTTGGTAGGAGGTACACTGCCGTTGTACTGTGGCTTTTGATTGTCTTGCTGAAAATACTGGGTAGGGTCAGTTGGTTTAATATTATCGGAGATTAATTTTTTCGAACGAACAGGTTTATAGACAGGTGCTATATAGCCCCTTTCTTCTTGTTCTTGTAATTGTGAATTGGATTTTACTTTGCTAATATATCCCTGTTTAGGTAAATCTGATTTTACTTCCGAAATAGGTTTAGATTTTATTTCAGATAATTCCTTTGCGGCAACAATTTTAAGCGGCACTAGCTTTTCAACCTTCTCCAAACTGGTGTTTTCAACAATCTTGGAGGTAGATTCAGGGGGCGGAACATTGGGCATTGCTGCTACCGAATCTACTCTTGTAGAATCAATAACAACTAAAGATTGTGCAGAATCAGGCTGAAGGTTTAACCTAGCCTCCATGATATTTTGTTGTTCTTCGTACCAAGCTTGAGCGCTGGCATCAAGGGATTCCTTTTCTACAACAACCGGAACAATTGTTTCTTGTTTTGCTATCCACCAAAATGCAGCATACCCTATACCAGCTATGATAAACAAAGCCAATATAAGTAGGAGGAATCTTGGATTTTTCTTTTCGTGCGTTTCCTCTCCCGTTAAATCGGTTGCGGTTAACATACGTCTAAGTTAAGCTAATTAAGGAGCTAAACCCAGAAAACCACCCGAAAAAGGGCCTATTGAGCGGTAATTTTAACATCATCTACCTGATAGTTGGTATTTTTTCGGCCCGAAACTGGACCAGAATCATTGCCAGTATATTTGAAAGCAATATGACTTAAACCGGTGTAATTAGACAAATTAATATTGCCCGACTTGGTAAAAACAGCACTAATTCCGCCAATAGCTCCCTTGGCAATTGTTGCATTTAATGAGGACCATTTTGCTTTCCAAGGCTGTCCTTTCCCATCATAGTTACTAGATATAAGTACTTGCATACTTGCACCATTATCAAAAGCATCACGAGTTAAAAAACTGAGTTGTTCGCCTGTAGAATTGTTTAATTGAATAGCTGGTAGGATTAACCAACTTGTCACCGTTGTTTCATTAGTACCCAATGCTGAAATTGAAGCGAATCGATTATTTTGGAATGATTGAATTTGATAAAGCTGTTTTCCAGATTCTGCAAAATTTGACCATTGAGGAATAGATAATGGTTGATTGGGAGAATACTGTTCAAAATCTTCAAAAAAAAGAACAGAAGGACCATTAAAAATGCATCTACTTTGTATGAATTGAACATCACTCGTGTCTCTAATCATTAACTGTCTTTGTGACCCAAATTCAGAATAAATCCCCGTTATTGAACCACTTCCTTTGGGTGTTCGAATAGATGCGAAACTGGCAAAACCACTAGTACGCAGGTAAACCGTTCCGCCACCACAAAACTTTAATGAATGACTTGCAGTTAATTTATTAATTGCATCACCATAGAATTTTGCGGTATCTGATACATCAAATTCAATATTATTCAATCTAACTAATCTACTATGAATACTGTCATTCAATTGATTGTAAGCAACATCTAGTGGAGCAGGAATAATATCCTTTGCAACAGCAATAAAATGTTTAGAAAACAACGCTGCAGGAACAGGAACTAATTCTGTAAAGAGCGGATCCGACCTGTCTACTCCCCCACCCAACTGCAACATACCACCATATTCGCCCATCCACATACCATTCAATTTCACCATTAAACGCATTCCCAATGGATAATTAGCAGAAAGCCCAAATCCATCCATCCGGATGCTAATAGCTGCAGTACTATCTTGCAAAATAATGGTCTTGTAAAAATTATCATTGGCGTCGTTTGCGGTAACAACACCCGTAATGATTTCATTATCAACAAACTTTTCATTATTCCCAGCAAGATGAGAATCATACAGAGATTTGATAGATATATTTGCTTTCACATTGGTACCTGCATAAAGTGGAGGTGCATCATATTTTTTTATACAAGCATTCAAAAGAATGCCTAATAAAAAAGACACAAACAATGTTTTAGTTATTACTACCCATTTCATAGTTTACATTTTATACTGAGCGAATAAAGTGTGCCTGGACTATAATAATATTTATTGGGAAACTTATTTACATTACCTCCAGGCATATCAAATCTTAACTGTTCATAACCTCCAGTAATGATTGATTGATTCAAAAGATTATTTACTCCTAAAAAAAACTGTAAATAATAGGCGCTACCGTCTCTAAATTTTTTAATCCTACAACTATAGCCGGCAGAAAAATCAAGAATAAGAGCATTGGGCAAATTACTAGGCCTAGTAATTTGTTCTGCATTGGAACTATTAGGCAAATTTCGGGCAGCATCGTAGGTTCTTCTAATAGGATTAAACGAAAGCCATTGATTACCCATAAACGAACTACTTAAATTCAAAAACAAATTACTATTTGATCGATAGGCTAACCCATTATAAAGGGCTAGCTGAGGCAGCCCAGATATAGGGAATTGGTCAATATATAAAATGCCTTTTTCAGAAATATAGGGTTCATTATCGGCCATCACATTATAATTGGGCCTTCCCTGGTACACAAACTTACCCGCACTTATTGCTGAATTAAATGTAATGCCCCCATTTAATGAATAAGCCATACTAAATTCAAGACCCATCATTTTACTACCGATATCAGACAAAGCATAATTGACTAAGTTTCTGTATCCATCATGGTAAAAACTCATCACATCCATGGCATTGTAAATAGTAATAAAGTATCCGTTTAAAGTGATTTTTAATTTTGGTGCGTTTAGTATATATCCAGCTTCGGTCATAAATGCACACTCATTAGCTATATCCATTTGTTTAAGTGAACTAATTCTTGGGGATATATATAGGTCATTAACCAATGGAGGTTTACTTGAAAAAGCGGCCCTTAAATAATAATAATTTCGCCCATTTAATTTATAGGTAATACCCATTTTAATTTGACCGTTGTTAAAATAATTGGGTTCCGAAAGACCAAATGAATTTTGAGGGAATACCCCATTTCTATATTTTCCTTCTCGCTGGTAAAAGGTATTCGCATATTCAATTGCTGCATTAAAATCGAACTTTGGCATAGTATATACTGCTTGAGACATGATTAGCCATTGGCTCAAATGCATGTTATAATTATACCCAAATGGATCCCCTAACCCGACAATTTGATTAGGATTATTTAAATCATTTTGGATAGCAGTACTATTCGGAAGATTGTCTTCGGCAAATTGATTCCAATTTATTGAATACTTTGAACCCAATAAATCATTAATGCGTTTAAAATAAGTATATACTTCTTTTCTATACTGCCCTTGAAAACTTATCAGTAATCGATTATTTAATTGAATGCGGTAACGAGTATTTAAAACAATCTTTTTTGACTGCTCCACCCTATCTTCTAACAAATACCTAGCTCTTTTATCTGAAGTGCTATTTTGATTAATCCAATATAATTTATCCCAATTAATTTGCAATTGAGTAGGATTAAACTGTATTTGTGAAAGTACATTTTGTGCAATTAAACTATCAGCAAAAAAAGAAGGAAGATAACGGTAATAATCTGGTCGAGGATCTGCTGCATTATACCAATCTAAAGCTGTAGTATATTTTTCTCCACTATTGATTATTAAACTACTTACTTGTTTAATTTTTTCATGCAAATTGAATTCATGCGAAAGCAAGAGCATAGGATGATGATTAAATTGCCAATTGGCATTTCGAATTTTATTTGACTGAAAGCCCCAACTAGGTTGATAAAGCTTTGTTCCCGCTATATCAACCATTTCTTGTGTTATTGCAGCAGTTCTGGTATTCATTTGCCTATTACCTAACAACACCAAAGAAATTAAATGATTATTCAACCTTTTATCAATTGATAAAAAATACGAAAAACCTTTAAATTCATTGGCTATTAATTGACCTCCAATACCTTGTTTAAATGCTACACTTGTTGCAACTGACCAACCTTTTTTATTTTCACTCCAAACTTTAGTAAAAGCAATTCTTTGGTGATAATTTCGATTTGACAAGTTCAGGGCAAATGTGGTTTGCGGAAATAATTTACTTGCATTCAATTGCATGAAAACCGAATTACCCAAAGCACCAAATTGGTATTCATTGTCTTTTAAGCCAGCTGCATATTGATTGTTTGAAGTCACTTCATTCAATCCTCCCCAATTAGACCATGGAATATTCCCATCAGACAATTGGTTCATAGCCATTTCGTTAATGGATTGAGAAAAGTAGCGGTTACTCAAACCCTTCATTCTAAATCTTCTAATGCTAAAACTGAACCCTGTTAATGAACTAAACAAGTCTTTCCCAGATTGTAATAATGAGGGGACAAAAGGCATTTCTTCGTTTCCTTCAGACAAAACGGACTCATCCGTATACTGGTCTTGAAAATATTTCCATCCTTCCTTGTCTAAACTACTGTCTACCCATTGGTTCTTCCCTTTGAACAACATTGGCTTAGTTGGAGGTTGTGCAAAAGCTACAGCCTGAATCAAACCAAATAAGAAAAAAAATATCCGCATAAAATAGACTTGCGGAATTACAAACAATTTAAAAGTATGAACAAGCATTGATTAAAAAATGCTCGCAATAAAAAATGAATAAAACACCTAATTAATCCCAGTCAAAAAACGGAATTTTTTGCTTTAAATACTGTATGAATGGTCATTGTGTAAAAGCTATTTTGCTCAAATGAAATGGTCACTTGTAATTATAGCATGCCTTGTATTGGGATGGCAAGAAAAAAAACCAATTGAAATAGCTGTTGTTGGTTTTTACAATCTAGAAAATTTGTACGATACCATTGATAACCCAATTGTAAATGATGATGAATTTACACCCAAAGGAGCTAAACATTATACTAATGAAATTTATACTAACAAACTGTTTAAGCTGGCTTATGTACTAAAGGATTTTGGCATTCAAATTCACCCTAGAGGTGCAGCAATTATTGGAGTAGCTGAAATTGAAAATGATACGGTTTTAAATGATTTAGTTACTCACTTTTTATTGAGAAATAAAAAATATAAAATAATTCATTTTGACTCTAAGGATGCCAGAGGCGTTGATGTGGGTCTATTATATCAAAACGAATACTTTCATCCATACTACGCAAGAGCATTAGAAGTTACACTCCCTGGAAAAAGTAAAGAAGCTTTTTTTACGAGGGATATATTATATGTAAAAGGAAAATTGAGTGGTGAAGAAATACATATTTATATAAATCATTGGCCCAGCAGAAGGGGTGGTGAAGAAAGAAGTGCACCTGCAAGAGCTGCTGCTGCTCAACTTTGTAGAAAACATGCAGACTCCATTAGACAAGAAAACATTGGTGCGAAAATTATTGTAATGGGAGACCTTAACGATAACCCAACAGACAATAGCATCATAGAAACCTTGGGAGCAACAGGAGAATTAAAAGATTTACACAAAGGAATATTTTTCAATCCATGGGTATATTATTATAATAGGGGGATTGGAACGCTTGCCAACAGAGATGTCTGGGGATTATTTGATCAGATCCTTTTATCATTTGCTTTTCTTGATAGCTCAAGTAAAAATTGGAAATTTTTAAAAGCGGGAATTTATCATCAACCATTTATGACAGAAAATTCTGGAAGGTATAAAGGATATCCTATGCGAACCTGGGATGGGAATCATTATAGAGGCGGCTTTAGTGACCACTATCCTACTTATGTTGTCTTGAGGAAATAAATACGAGTTAATCCGTATTGATTAATAGATTGTACTTAAAGAATTTTGATGGCTAAAATTCTACAGTATGAAAAAAATTGCTTTATGTTTTGTTGCTTTCCTTTCTTATGAAGGAATTTCTGCACAAGAGGTAAATCTTAAAAACTTTGAAAAATCCTACATTGCACAGGATTATAAAAATCCTTTTAAAAAAGCGAAAAAGATTTGTTTTTTAGGAGTGAACCTTGGAATAAGAAGTCAATCTTTTACTTCAAAAAATCAAAAAGGAACAAATACTTTGCATACCTATTTGGGTAAC
>JBKBWE010000119.1:0-7695 GCA_046289145.1 Sediminibacterium sp. | reverse complement strand
TAACTCCATCCGCCATTTTCAATACGCGCTCTACTTCACCACCAAAATCACTGTGGCCTGGAGTATCAATTACATTGATTTTATAGTCTTTATAGGTAACGGCAGCGTTTTTACTAAAGATGGTGATTCCACGCTCTCTTTCTAAATCGTTGCTGTCCATGATTAACTCACCAGCATCCTGGTTGTCTCTAAATACCTTAGTGGCACCTAAAATTCGGTCTACTAAAGTTGTTTTGCCATGGTCAACGTGTGCGATGATGGCAATGTTTCTTATTTCCATTATTGTGTATTTGACTCAGTATCAATCAATTAGATGATTCATACTGTTTATTTGAGCGGCAAAGGTACGGCTTTAACGTGGGGGAGCAAGTAAATAAGGGTCATTATTCTGTTAACTATAGAATGGGGGATGCATAATAAACCCTAATTTTATTTGAACGATAAGCCAATGAAATTGATTTTATTGATTGTAATGGTGGTGTTTTACCTCTTCGCGGGGAGCTATCATTTTATTAATCCAGGCTTTTACACCCCATTATTTCCCCCTTATCTGGCCAAATGGGCCCCCACTTTAAATAAATTGGCAGGTATTGCTGAATTGGTCTTGGCCATTGGTTTATGCTTTTCTGCTACCAGAAATTGGGCTGTTTATGGCATTATTGCCATGCTGATTGCATTTATTCCTGCTCATATTTATATGATTCAATTGGGAAACTTTAAAATAGGTACTTTTCAAATGACCCCAATGATTGGATGGGTCAGGCTATTAGTTTTACACCCAATTTTAATGGCTTGGGCATGGTATTTTAAAAATGATTAATTATAGTTTATGCGCATATTGAAATGGTTTTTAGGAATTGTATTGTTGTTAAGCATTGTATACATTGTTGGACCCAATCCTTCCACTCCAATCTATACTGCAACCCTTCCGACTTTTCCCAGCAACCCTGCTGAGTTAGAAGCTACCATCCACTCCAATGAAAAAAAACATACTATTCGACCCAACAATGAAGCAAGAATTGTATGGGCCAACGATAGTGTAAAACAAAAAACACCTTATGCCATTGTTTATTTGCATGGATTTAGTGCCAGTCAAGAAGAGGGCAATCCAGTACACCAAAATATAGCTAAGCAATTTGGTTGCAACTTGTATTTGGCCCGATTGTCTGAACACGGTATTGATACCACAGATGCATTAATTAATATGACGGCTGAAAGTTTATTTGAGTCTGCAAAACAAGCTTATGCCATTGGCAAACAATTAGGTGAAAAAGTCATTTTGATGGGTACTTCTACAGGTGGTACATTGGCGTTGCAGTTGGCTGCCATGTATCCAGAAATTGCAGGTTTGGTTTTATACTCTCCCAATATTGCTATTAAAGATCCCAATGCTTGGTTATTAAATAACCCTTGGGGATTACAAATTGCGAGATTAGTTAAAGGCTCAAATTATATGGGCGTACAAAAGGATCACCCATTATACCAACAATACTGGAACACAAAATATAGATTAGAAGCAACGGTGCAATTAGAAGAATTATTAGAGACCACTATGACCAAAGAGAATTTTGCTAATGTGAAACAACCATTACTAGTGTTGTATTATTATAAAAATGAAAAAGAGCAAGACCCAGTAGTAAGTGTGGCTGCAATGAAAGCAATGTTTTTGCAAGTGAGCACTGAAGTAGCAAGAAAAAAAATGATTCCAATTCCTAACTCAGGCAATCATGTGATGGCTTCTCCTATTCAATCAAAAGATATCATTTCGGTACAAAAAGAAACTGCTCAATTTCTAGAAAGCGTGCTTCAGTTAAAACCAAACAACAGCATTAACTGATCCTTCACAGACCTACCGTAAAGATTCATTAACTTTAACCCTCAAATTTGCTTGCATATGCCATTGAGTAAAATTGCCGGAATCGGCATGTACGTACCCTCTAATGTAGTTACCAATAATGATTTGACTAAATACATGGAAACCAACGATGAATGGATCCAAGAAAGAACTGGCATTAAAGAACGTAGGTACGCACATAGAACAGAAGAAACTACCACTACCATGGGGGTTGAAGCTGCTAAAATAGCAATTGAAAGAGCGGGAATCACAGCACAAGACATAGACTTTATCATTTTTGCTACCCTTTCGCCTGACTATTATTTTCCAGGCTGTGGGGTATTAGTGCAAAGAGCGATGAAAATGAAAGAAATAGGTGCATTAGATGTAAGAAACCAATGCAGTGGATTTGTTTATGCTTTGAGTGTTGCTGATCAATTTATTAAAACTGGTATGTATAAGAATATACTGGTGATTGGTAGCGAAAAGCATTCCTTTGGTTTAGATTTTTCAACACGTGGAAGAAACGTTTCGGTGATTTTTGGAGATGGCGCAGGTGCAGTAGTATTACAGCCAACAGAGAAGGAAGGACAAGGTATATTAAGTACGCATTTGCATAGTGATGGTGAATCTGCAGAAATTTTAGCGATGTATAATCCTGGCTCACATGCCAATCACTGGGGTACCAAAGACTACGCTAGTTTTGACGACGCAGAAATTTCTCAAATGTTTATGAGCCATCAAATGATTGACAACGCACAAAACTTTCCATATATGGATGGTCCTGCTGTATTTAAAAAAGCAGTAGTGAAATTTCCTGAAGTAATTATGGAATCATTGGCTAAGAACGGATACCAATCTACTGATATTAATATGCTGATTCCACACCAAGCTAATTTGCGCATCAGTCAGTTTGTACAACAGAAATTAAAATTACAAGACCACCAAGTGTATAATAATATTATGAACTATGGTAACACAACAGCTGCATCTATTCCGATAGCACTTTGTGAAGCTTGGGAAAAAGGAATGATCAAAGAAGGAGACTTAGTTTGCTTGGCTGCTTTTGGTAGCGGGTTTACTTGGGCTAGTGCATTAATGAAATGGTAGTAATACCGAGGAACGAATTCCATGACAAGAAAAATAATCTATTTAATCAACCCAATTTCTGGTACTTCAAAAAAAGATAAAATCAGAGAACTGGTTGAAAAAGTAACTGCTGCAAAAGGTATTGAATTCAGGGTATTTCATACCAATGCTGCTGGGGACTACGAGTTCTTAAGGGAACATATTGTAAAAGAACATTTTACCGATGTAGTGATTTTGGGTGGAGATGGTACGGTAAATCAAGTTACTGGTGCATTAAGAAATACAGGCGTTCATTTTGGAATTATACCTGTAGGATCTGGCAATGGCCTTGCCCGTGCGGCTGGTATTCCTACCAGCATGAAAGCTGCCATTGAGCTAATATTTAATGGTCATGCAGAAGCAGTTGATGCTTTCACCGTAAATGGGGCTTATGCTTGTATGCTGAGTGGAATGGGATTTGATGCTCAAGTAGCTCACGATTTTGCACAAAAATCTTCAAGAGGTTTATTCACATATACACAACAAAGCATCATTCAATTTTTCAAAGCCAATCCATATCAATTTGAAATAGTATTGGATAACTTTTCTTTTTTTACAGATGCCTTTTTTATCAGTATAGCCAATAGCAATCAATTTGGAAATAATGCCATCATAGCACCACAAGCTAGTTTATCGGATGGGTTATTAGATATAGTGATAGTGCAGAAAATGAATAAGGCAAAATTGCCTTTTGCTATATTAAGACAAATGCGTGGAAATAATAAAGTGCAACAACTGGTAGAAGATATGAGCACTAAGAATATTCTTTATTTTCAAACACCATCATTGCTTATTAGAAATCCAAAACTAGCCCCATTACATATTGATGGAGAGCCTAGAGATGCTGTAGAAGAATTACAAGTAGAAATTATTCCAAAAGCTTTTTTACTTATAAAGCCAAAAGGGAAATAAACTACTTAAGTAATTGTTTTAGTCTTTCAAACTCCTGCTGATTCAATGGATTATTTACTGCATTAGCAATATCTCGTTTTTCAGCCGCAGTTAAGTGAAAGCTTAAACTAGCTGGGGCTTCTTTTTTAGAAGGTATATATTGAAAAGAAAAACGATAAAAATTATTTCCATATGCTTTATGCAAATAATCTAATTGATCGTGTTGATAGTAGTCCTGAATTTTAAACCAGTTGTTCTGTAAAATTAAAAAGGGTTTTGTTAAAAAACCAATCAAAGAATTACTTTCTAATGGTTTATCCCAATCACTTAAACTTCTATCACGAATCTGAATCAGCACTACTTTAGATGTATTTTCTTGCAACCATTCTTTAAATACCGAAATGAATCTCAGTGCAGATTCTTGGCCATAATTGTCTCTAAGGCCTGCATCCATAACATCAATAACAGGATTGGTAGGCAACCATACATTAGGTAAAACATAAGGGAATGTGGCATTCATTCTTAGTGCAGATAATAAATTAATATCATTACTTTTTTGGTTGTACAAAAAGCTATTAAAGTCTATTGCATCTGGATCAAAACCCATAATATTGGTAGTATCCAACACCGGTCGCATTAAGAACCTAACTGGTCTAGATGCAATAATCATTTTTCTACCATCCCTGGTTATTACCGAATTAAAGAAAACAGATGGGATAGCAGCAGATGCTTCTGCTTGCTCATAATCACGAACTCGTTTATGCATAATTCCACCTGTATTCTCTTTTAATTTTTCTTCGAATGCATAGCCTCTATCTTTTACGTATTCAAACCCATTAGTAGTAAACTTTTGAGCAGGACCTAACATATCTCTGGTTAGAAAAGAGGAAAATAATGGGCTCAATAAGTCTTTAGAAATATTGTTTACATACTGTTTGTCTTGTAAATTAATTGGGCTCCCTTTTATCTTTTCATGGTACAATTCTCTGAAGTAAACTGCGCCCAACATGCCGCCTGACGCTCCATTAATTAATACCGTTTTTTTCATCAATTGACCTTGCATAAGGCTATCTAAATACTGCAGCGTATTCATTGTAAATGTGGCACTTCTAGTTCCTCCACCACTTGTATTAATGATATACATGATGGGTTTTTCTTGGCCTTGTTGTTGCTTCCAATTATTGAGTATTTGTAAGAAGGCTGCTTTGTCTTTTTCAACTGAATCAATTGCAGCTAATTGTTGTATAGATTCCCTTGTGTACTCAGGCCGCCCTGAACCCTTGGCATAATCTAATCCGTAGGCTTTATTTCGTGGATCTATAATTTCATATTGGTATAAAATATTGGCTATTAAATAAGCAGCAATTACCGCAACAAATGTATAAGAGCGCAAAAACAAAGTTAATGCCCCAGATGCTGCAATTAATATAGCAAATAGCAATGTTATACTCGATGCAGCAGGTAGTTGAAATAATTTAGTGTCTGAACTAAAGCCTACTAAAATCAAAAAAACAAATGCTATCATAATGGCAATAATGGCTGCAAAATGATGTCGATTAAAAACCGCTTCTAAAAATTCTGGATTATAATGTTTTATATTTCTTGGCTTCCGCAATTTAAATGCAGCACTAAAAAACCAGTCAACTCTTAAATCTTGTTTTAAATCGGGTTCTTTGTGTTTATCTGGAATTAAGTCGTATTGCTTATTGGCATCTGTAATGGTTACGGAGATGGTTCTATAAATGGTTTTATCTGCACCAAAAAAATAAAGGAATGCAAAAGCAATAGAAAGTATAAACCCTCCAATATATCCCAAAGCAAGTCCTATAAAATTGGAGAGGGCAAACAATTCCTGATTGATTGTATATTGATATGCTTCAACTAAATAAAAAATTAAAAAAGAAATTGGAATAACAGCATTGTTTATACAATATTTTAAAAAAGGTTGCGCCGTGGTAGCCAAAAATTGAATACGGCCGCTGTGTAAAATAAAAGTAGTGATGTTCCAGCTCATTATAAAAACCCCCGACGTTACACCCACTATTGCTGTACTTAAAGGACTGATATTGCCAAAATATTCAGGCGCTAGAAATAAAGAATAGGCTCCAAAAGTTTTCATGAAGCTGCCACCTACAGTTGCAAATAAGATATACCAAAAGAATAAAAAAATCTGGTATCTACGAAAATGTAGCGACAACAGTTGTACGGGAAAAGAAAACCAAATGCCTATCAGATATCGCTTCATTTAATGGACCAGCACCACACTGATGGTTATTGTGATGCTATTTAAATTTAGCAAATTTTAGGCCGAACCAGAAATAAAATGGTTACTAATGAAAGTAATAATAACATACCAGTGAGTTGATGCAATTGCGCCATCCACTCAAAACTTCCCCAAACTCCGGGCACGATAGTGCTACTTGTTAAAACGGAAGCTATGCCTAATACCACTTGAAGCAAAGTAAATATTAAAGGAAACTTTGCAGCACGTTGTAGAGTAGGTGTTTTTGTTTCCTTGAATAATTTAATAGACCAAAATATTATTAACACTAAAATCAAGTAAGCTACACTTCTGTGTATAAAATGTATTAGTAAAGTATTATCTATAAAATTTAATAAAAAAGGTTGATGGCTAAATAAATTATCGGGTACCCATGCACCATTAATAGTAGGCCAGGTGGCTGCTGCGTTGGCAGCTTTGTGCCCAGCCATTAAAGCCCCATAAATTAATTGTACTATTAATAAACCAATCAATAATATATTTTGGTTTCGAATGGGTTTGCTTTCAACTATATGATTTGCTGGAACCATTAATTTTAATGCAAACCAATAAGTATAACTCAATAAGCCCAAGGCCAAAATAAAATGTAATGCTAATCTAGTTGGCTTCACATAAACCGCATCGCCGGTTAATCCACTAGCAACCATGATCCAACCTACTAATCCTTGCAATGCCCCTAAAAAAAACAGTACCAATAAAGAGCCTACCATTTCTTTTTTAAAAGATTTTTTCACCATAAACCAAATAAATCCAAATGCAAAAACCAATCCAATTAAACGAGCCCATAAACGATGAAACCATTCCCAGAAAAATATGAATTTGAAATCAGCTAATTGAAATTCAAAATTCAACAACTGAAACTGTGGAGTCTGTTTGTATTTAGCAAATTCTTCTAACCAAGCTGTTTCATTTAATGGAGGCAATGTGCCTGTAATTACTTCCCATTGAGTGATAGACAATCCACTACCCGTTAATCTAGTGATTCCCCCCAAAGCTATTTGTATGATGGTCATTCCCACACCAATTAATAACCAAATGGCTACCTGCTTATTTGAACGATCTACTGCTATCATATTTTGATTGTTTCGGCGTTTGCGCAAAGGTATAACACACAAACTTCGGAATTGATTGATGTTTAAGTAGTTTTACCAAATGTTACCCGCTTTTTACCAAGAAAACCAAATTGAAGCCGGCTGCGATGAAGCTGGCAGAGGCTGTTACGCAGGCCCTGTGTTTGCCGCAGCAGTAATTTTGCCTATCAACTTTAAACATCCTTTGTTAAATGATAGCAAACAAGTGGGGGCCAAACAACGAAAAATTTTAAGAGAAGTGATCGAATCAAATGCTATCGCCTGGTCTGTGGCCAGTATAGATGCAGAAGAAATTGATCGAATTAATATATTAAAAGCCAGTTTTAAAGCCATGCATATGGCTATTGATCAATTAAAAGTAAAACCTGAATTTTTATTGATTGATGGAAATCGTTTTCCAACCTACAAAAAAATTCCACATTTATGTATTGTGAAAGGGGATGGTAAATATGCGTCAATTGCTGCAGCCA
>JBKBWE010000118.1:0-7714 GCA_046289145.1 Sediminibacterium sp. | reverse complement strand
GTGATTGGAACGAAGACTTTACAGTGAGAGCGCAGTAGTAGTTATGATGCCGTAGTTGTTGAAAAAGGAGTCAATTTTTAATACCATTTCAATTCAACCTTTTGAATTTAATCGCTGCTTTTTTTCGTTTGGTAAGATGGCCCAATTTGGTGTTTATCATCATTACCCAATATTTATTTGAATGGTGTATTTATGCGCGCGTTTATCCTGTTGAATTTAATGCACCCAATCATTTTCAATTTTTATTGATTTTACTTGCCTCAGTGTTTATAGCAGCTGCAGGATATATTATTAATGATTATTTTGACCGGAATATAGACCAAATTAATAAGCCAGATAAAATGGTGGTGAATACCATTATCAACAGAAGGTGGGTTATTTTTTGGCATATGGTTTTGAGTTTAGCAGGA
This sequence comes from Sediminibacterium sp., assembly GCA_046289145.1. Taxonomy (GTDB): domain Bacteria; phylum Bacteroidota; class Bacteroidia; order Chitinophagales; family Chitinophagaceae; genus Sediminibacterium. The sequence goes on along the minus strand of JBKBWE010000118.1, from coordinate 7,304 downwards.
CTATTCTTTACCATGTTGGCCCTGCCTATTCAAGTTTATTGGCATTTGGTATTAGGTAATTTATTGGCCATACTATTATTGTGGTTTTATTCTACCAATTTCAAAAAACAATTATTGATTGGAAATATTATCATCTCCCTGCTTACTGCATGGGTCATTCTGATCTTGTTTTTTGCAAAATTCCCCTTGTTGATTAATGAGCTTTTATTGGTAGATCACGATAAAATCAGGTTTTTCCGTTTATCTATTTTGTATGCTTCATTTGCATTTATCATTTCTCTTGTTAGAGAAGTGGTAAAAGACATGGAAGATATTGAAGGGGATCAAAAATACGGTTGTAGAACCATGCCTATTCTATGGGGGATTAGAGCAAGTAAGGTATTTGTTGCTGTATGGATGGTAGTGTTAGTTGCGGCCTTAATTATTTTGCAGATTTATGTATTAGGGCTTGGATGGTGGCATAGTGCATTGTATTGCGTTTTGTTGATTATTGTACCCTTGCTGGTAATACTAAAAAAATTGTATCATGCCAATAGTGCAAGCGACTATCATACAGTAAGTAGTTGGATTAAACTAGTCATGTTTACCGGAATTTTATCTATGCTTTTTTTTAGATTTTATTTATAATCAATATGATTAAAACACCTGTTATTCTTGCTTCTCAAAGTCCTAGAAGAAAAACATTGTTAGAATGGGCAGAAGTGCCTTTTAAAGTTGAAGTAGTGGCTACTGATGAAAGTTTTGATGCCAATATGGAAGCAGAAAAAATTCCGATTCATATTGCAAAAGCCAAAGCAATTGCAGTAAAAAATAAACTGAATGCATCAGGAGAACCCACCAATAATATTATTTTTTTAGCAGCGGATACAGTAGTTGTTTTAGAAAATGAAATCATCAATAAGCCGGCAAACAAAGCCGAAGCCATCGCAATGCTTCAAAATTTGTCGGGTCAGCATCATCGGGTAATTACAGGAGTAGTCATTTTATTAAATGACATAGAAGTTGCTTTTTCAGAAACTACCCACGTGCAATTTCATCCCTTAACCTTGCAGCAAATTGAATATTACGTAGACCATTATAAGCCCTATGACAAAGCAGGGGCATATGCCATACAAGAATGGATTGGGGTGATTGGAATTGCCTCCATTACGGGAGACTTTTACAATGTAATGGGACTGCCAGTGAGTAGGGTGGTAAAAGAATTGACCACCCTGGATCTGCTTGCAAGTTAAAGTAGCCCTATCTTGGCTTTTATGGGGCAGCAAATAAGGTTTTACCAGTATCTTTTACCAGTTAAACTGAAGGTCTAGCTCTACGTCTGGATGTAATGTTCTTTCTACGGGGCAAGTTCTTGCAGTATTTTCGAGTATGGTTTTTTCTTTGTCGCTTAAATGTTTAAGTGATTCAGGAAATTGAATATGAACAACGATTTTACCGATTCTTCTAGGGTCACTGTACATGACTTTAGTAACATCGGCGGTAGTGCCATCTAGTACAATATTATCCATTGATTGGGCTTTAATGCCCATGGTGGTAATCATACAAGATGCTAATGCAGTAGCAACTAAGTCGGTTGGAGAAAACCTTTCGCCCTTTCCCTTGTTATCGGTTGGTGCGTCGGTTTCAATGGCAGATCCGCTTTGCAAATGGGTAGCTGTGGTTCTAAGGTCGCTCGTATAAATAATTTGTGAAGTCATTGCATCAATTTTGCTTTAAATTTACCTATAACAAACCAAATGGAAGTGAAGAAACTATTTTTTGTGGTTTTCCTATTGTCAGGAACAGGATTAATGGCTCAGAAAAAACAACCTTCTGAATCTGCTTTGCAGCGTGCGCAAAAGAAGGAAGAGCGAAGAGAAAAAATTAATCAACTCATCAAACAAGAAGAAGAGGGAGCGCTGATATTTAATAAGCAAAATGCCTTTAGCATTAATTTGAATACAGACGGATGGGGATTGAAGTTTGAAAAAGGTAAATACAAAACCATAACAAGCACCAACTTAATGTGGTTAGAATTGGGAGAAAGAAAGCATCCTAAAGAAGAGCGAATTCCAACATTGTCTTCTTCGGGTGGATTTATTTTAATATCCAATTATATCTACGGAAAGCAGAATAATTTTTATTACCTCAACCTTGGTTTTGGACAACAAAAATTAATTGGTGGTAAGGGGAATAAAAATGGAATAGCTGTTTCTGCTATTTATGGCGGCGGCATTACTGCCGGATTATTAAAGCCTTATTATTTAGAAGTGCAGAATCAACAAACGGGTTTGAGAGAGGAAATTAAATACGACGGAACCAATGAAGCCTTATTCTTAGACCCCAGTGCTATATTAGGGAAAGGCGGTTTGTTTAAAGGATTTGGAGAAATGAAATTTGTACCGGGTGGCCACGCTAAAGTTGCCCTCCGTTTTGATTACGGTAGATATAATGAACTGCTATCTGCTATTGAAGTAGGTGTAAATGCTTCTTTTTATTCACAGAAAATGCCCATTATTTTACTAAATAAGGAAAAAAACTTCTTCTTTAATGCCTATGCTGCATTCACTTTCGGTAGAAGAAAGTAGTTAATTTTGTGCCCAATTATATTTCTCGAGCATGCAAGAATTACCTGTAGTACCCAAAATGCCTACCGATACCATCGTTACTGCTGATGCACCCTTAAAAAAGCCCAATTGGCTTCGGGTAAAACTGCCCATTGGAGAAAGCTATAAGCATGTAAGAGGTTTAGTAGATACCCATAAATTACATACCATTTGCGAGAGTGGCAATTGCCCCAATATGGGGGAATGCTGGGGTGAGGGAACGGCTACATTCATGATACTTGGTAATATATGTACCAGAAGTTGTGGTTTTTGTGCAGTAGCTACCGGAAGACCTTTAGCAGTTGATTTTGATGAACCGCAAAGGGTTGCAGAAGCCATTCACTTAATGAAAGTAAAGCATGCAGTTATTACTAGTGTAGACAGAGATGAATTGAAAGATGGAGGCTCAATTATTTGGTACAATACCATTAAAGCAGTTAAAACACTAAATCCAACTACCACCTTAGAAACATTAATTCCAGATTTCAGGGGATTTAAAGACCAGATTCAGCGCGTCATTGATGCTGCACCAGAAGTAGTAAGCCATAATATGGAAACGGTGGAACGCATTACTAAGCAAGTAAGAATTCAAGCAAAGTATAGAAGAAGTTTAGAAGTGTTAGAGACATTGAAGAAAGGAGGGATGCGCACTAAAACGGGCATGATGTTAGGGCTTGGTGAAACCAAGGAGGAGATTGTTCAATCTATGAAAGATTTGGTTGCCGTTGGAACTGATGTATTAACCTTAGGTCAATACCTTCAACCCACTAAAAAACATTTGCCTGTACAACGATTTGTACATCCCGATGAGTTTGCCGAGCTAAGAGAAATAGGTTATAGCATTGGCTTTGATTATGTAGAAAGTGGTCCATTGGTACGATCATCTTACCATAGCGAGAAACATGTGATACCTGGATATGGCGTGAACAAATGGAAGTTGGAAAAAGCAGTTCATGCATAAGCTGCTGTTCTTATTAATTCTAGCACCGCTAGCGCTGCTAGGGCAAATGAATTGGATAAATGTAGATAGTGTATTTGGTCCATTGCCTAATAATGTTCATGTTTTCTACTCCAACGATTCCATCAATGGAAAGCCTAACAAAGCATTTTATTTAGTAGCCCCTTTAAACGAAAAGGCACTTGATTTTTCTGTTGCTATTGGAAATGGTAAGCGATATACTCCTACGGAATATCATCAACAAAATAATGCTCTATTATTAGTAGTAAATACTACTTTTTTTGAATTTGTTCAGAATCGCAATCTCAATGCAGTAGTGAATAATGGGCAGCTCTTGGCTTATAATATTCATAGCACCGCACTAAGAGGAAAAGACAGTTTCACCTATCGTCATTCTTTTGCTGGTGCCATTGGTATTAGCAAAAGAAGAAAGGCTGATATTGCTTGGTTGTTTACAGATAGCGCAGCTAAATATCCTTTAGCATCTCAACAGGCAGTGCCTCCTTTTAAAGACAGTATTCCTGTTTTAACGCGCGCTCAATTACCCACCACTGCAATATTTAAAAAATGGAAAATGCAAACTGCTGTTGCCGGAGGTCCTGTATTAATACAAGAGGGTCAAATCAAGATTTCTAATAACGAAGAACAACGTTTTGCTGGTAAACAAATCAACGACAAACATCCTAGAACTGCCATGGGCTATACCGCTGATGGACGTTTAGTGGTAATGGTAGTAGAAGGCAGAAATCCTGGCATAGCAGAAGGGGCAAGTCTTACTCAATTAGCACAATTAATGCAATCGGTTGGCTGTGTTGAAGCGTTGAATTTAGATGGAGGCGGAAGCAGTACCATGTTGGTAAATGGAAAAGAAACGATTAAGCCCAGCGATAAAACCGGGCAACGCCCGGTTCCAGCTGTATTTATTATTTCATCTCCCAAACAAGGGCAGAAGCGCCTAAGATAGCCGCATCCGATTCCTTTAAATGGCTTACCAATATTTTTACTTTGTTTTGAAATACTTGAATCAAATTGGCTTCCATATGTTCGCGAGTAGGCTTCAAAATAAAGTCTCCTGCTTTGGTTAATCCACCAAATAATACAATGGCTTCTGGGCTAGAGAACATGACGAAATTGGCCAATGCCATTCCTAATATTTTACCTGTGTAATCAAATATTTCTTTGGCCAATTCATCGCCTTCCAAAGCTGCTTCATGTACTTTTTTAGAATCAATTTTATCGGTAGGGATGGCTCTTAATAAGCTTGGCTTTGTACTTTTTTCTAAGAACTCTAAAGCGTTTAGTCTAACGCCTGTAGCGGATGCATAACTTTCTAAAGAGCCTCTCTTTCCTGTGCCTTCGTGATATCTTCCGTCTGGTATAATGATGGTATGGCCTAATTCTCCTGCAAATCCATCGTGTCCATAAATTAATTTCCCATTGGCCACAATGCCACTACCTACACCTGTGCCAAGGGTAATCATGATAAAGTCTTGCATGTCTTGTGCAGCACCATACATCATTTCTCCAAGGGCAGCCGCATTGGCATCATTGGTTAATACAACCGGTAATTTGAATTTATCTTCTACCATTTTGCCAAACGGAATAATGCCTTTCCAAGGTAAGTTGGCCGCATACTCAATGGTATTTTTATAATAGTTTCCATTAGGAGCACCAATACCTATTCCTTTGATTCTTCCAGGTCCACCTGCTTGCTCAATTAGGGGAGCAATATTTTCATAAAGCTCATCAATATATGGCATCACTTCAAGGTGATTTCGGGTGCTCATTTCACCAGAAAACAATAAATTACCTACCCTATCTACAATTCCATATTTGGTACCAGTACCACCAATATCTATACCTACGGCCAATTGCTCCATGGCAGTAGAACCAGTTCTGTTGTCTTTTTTACTATTCATATATCGTTCTTTCAAATGATTAATGACCACCACCAACTTGGGCATCAAAATCTAAGCCCTGTGCTTTTAACACATTTTTCATTTTGATGGCTAAGTAAATTAAAAATGCAAAACATGCAGCAGCTAATAAATAAGATTGGTGCATGCCTACTGCAGAATTGTCTCCAATGGCACCTTGCAATGGTGGAATGATAGCACCACCTAAAATCATCATGATTAAAAATGCCGAGCCTTGGCTGGTGTACTTTCCTAATCCACCCACACCCAAAGAAAATATACAAGGCCACATTACAGAACAACAAAGACCACCTGCCATAAATGAATACACAGAAATCAATCCATTGGTAAATACACCAATTAACATGGCAGTAGTAGCCAACGCAGAAACCGCTATTAAGGTTTTAACGGGCTTTTCTTGACCATAAAAAAAGGCTGCAATGGCTAACGCTATGTAAACCGCATATCCAAACAAATCGGATACATCGCTACCGTATAAATTGTTTACATACAACACTACACCAAATGCAAAGAAGGGAACAATAATAGTAGCAATGGTTTTACTCATGCCCTTTAAATTAAATACGCTAATGGCACCAGTCCATCTACCAATCATTAAACTACCCCAATAAAGAGAAACATATTTAGAAATTTGACTTTCTTCTAAACCCGCTTCTGTTAAGTATCCTGGAATTCTTAACAATGCACCGAAGTTGTTGTCAATGGTAACTTCTACACCCACATAAACAAAAATACCAATCATGCCATAAATCAGTTGTTGGTACTTCATAGCACCCCAACCTGTAGGGTTTTTAACTGCTTGGTTATTGGAATAAAACAAAATTCCTACTACCGAAATAAGCGATAACAATAACAAAGTTAATTTAGGTACTTCAGTGAACTGTCCAACAATAATGATGATGCCAATTAAAAAGGTCATCATTAATAAAGAGGATGCTGCTTTATTGGCTTTCTCAAATTTTTCATCGTTTTTGCCTTCAGGTAATTTTGAAAATGCAAAGAATAAAGCCACTGCCGCAAATACGCCCGCAACAATCAAATACAAAGTATTGATATTGGTGACAGTTACTTCTGTGTTGGCATTACCTACCGATCCAAACAAAAAGAAACTCACGATAATGGGCCCCAGTGTGGTTCCTAGCGAATTGACGCCACCTGCTAAGTTTAAACGGTGTGAACCAGTAGAGGGGTCTCCCAAAGTAATAGCAAAAGGTTGTGCAGATGTTTGCTGTAATGAGAATCCTAATGCAACAATAAAAAATGAACCAAGAATGGCCGGAAAAGAATTGGCATTGGCAGAAGGAATAATCAACAACGCACCAACCACTGAAATACCTAAGCCATAAATAATTCCTTTTTTATAGCCGATCTTATTTAGTATATCATAACCAAAAAGATTAGATAAAATGAATAGTATCAACGACCCTATAAAATAGGCGCCATAAAATGCAGAACCAATTAACTGAGATTCAAATTGGTTTAATTGGAAATGGGTTTTTGCAAATGGGATAAAAATACTGTTAGATGCAGCAATAAAACCCCAGAAAAAAAATACAATGACCAGTGTAGCAAGTGCACCGGTGTTAGTTGGTTGTTTGGCTTGACTCATATCAATCGTTCGTTTTTAGAATAATGGAAAATAGGAATAATTGATTGAAGGAAAAATTTTAAAATGGTAATTTGACCGAATCGCTTTATTGGTTATCTTGAAAATTGAAGTTTTAATACATTTCTATGGAAATTATACATGTTAGTGCTGAGTGTTACCCAGTTGCCAAAGCAGGTGGATTGGGTGATGTAGTAGGTGCTTTGCCCAAGTACCAA
>JBKBWE010000117.1:0-7716 GCA_046289145.1 Sediminibacterium sp. | reverse complement strand
GTGGAGTAGGCTATTTGTTATTGTTATTTGCTATAGCTTCTTATGCGCAAAAAACCATTAATACCAGCAGAAATTTAGTAAACCATCCATTCATTTACGCATTGAGTATGGGGGTGTATTGCACTGCTTGGACATATTATGGAAGTGTGGGAAGAGCGGCCAGTTCGGGCATTGATTTCATTACCATTTATTTGGGCCCTACCATCATGGCCGTATTATTTTGGCCAGTTTTACGAAAAATATTAACCATCAGTAAAAGCTTAAGAATCACGTCTATCGCCGATTTTATCAGTACCCGTTATGGAAAGAATTTTTCCATAGGCATGGTGGTAACGCTGTTCTGTGTGTTTGGAGTAATACCATATATAGCATTGCAAATTAAAGCCATCACAGGTAGCATTGCAGTATTGCAAGAAGATAGCTCTAGCAGTTTATCTACTTTTTATATAGCTGTATTTGCTACCATTATACTATTTGTGTTTACCATTTTATACGGAGCCAGAAGTGTAGACGCAGCCGAAAAACATCCAGGGCTAATGACTGTAATGGCATTTGAATCGTTGGTAAAATTGCTGGCGTTTTTGGTGGTAGGTATTTATATTACCTATTTTGTGTTTGATGGAATGGGGGATATTTTTTCACGCATAGCAGCATCAGAAAACAAACACTTATTAACCTTAAAAGAAAGCATTGGCTATTCCGGATGGATGAGTATGACGGTATTGAGCATGTTGGCCATTGTTTTTTTACCGAGACAATTTCAAGTAAGCATTGTAGAAAATGTGCAAGAACAGCATTTAAAAATGGCTACTTGGTTATTTCCCTTGTATTTAATCTTGATCAATATTTTTGTTTTGCCCATTGCAATGGGCGGATTATTGCTGCAAGGCAATACGGTAAATGCAGATTATTATGTACTCTCTATTCCCCTGTTGCAAAACCAAGATTGGTTGGCCATGACCACTTGGATAGGAGGACTGTCTGCAGCAACGGGCATGATAATTATTGAAACGATTGCATTGAGTATCATGATCAGCAATCATTTAGTAATACCCTTATTATTGCGAAGTCAACAAAACCAGAACTGGAAACAGGTATCACTACAAAGCAATATCCTCAATATTCGTAGGCTAAGCATTGGAGCCGTATTGCTTTTAGCATTACTGTATTATTTAAACTTAGGACAAGGGGAAAGTTTGGTATCTATTGGATTAATTTCTTTTTGTGCGGTGGCGCAATTTGCACCTGCATTATTAGGAGGTATTTATTGGAAAGAGGGAAATAAGAGAGGCGCAATTAGTGGCATCATCATTGGATTTGTGATTTGGTTTTTTACGCTTGTAATACCAGGGATGGTGAATAATGGATTCTTAGGAAGTCAATGGTTATTTGCACAAGAGCTATTGGCATTAGATCAATTTGACACCATCAGCAATTCAGTGTTTTGGAGCTTATTGTTAAATATTGCAGCCTATGTTTTTATTTCGGTGTATACCCAACAAGAAGCACAAGAACAATACCAAGCAGAAATATTTACCAATATCAATAAGCATGAAGCAATACAAGAAAATGGATTAGAGTGGAAGGGAACAGCTCAAATGCAAGATATCCGCAATCTGTTGAAAAGCTTTGTGGGAGGGGAAAGAGCAGAAATTTTATTAACCGCTTATGCCAAGAGACATAAAATAAATTTACAAGAAAAATTAGTGGCCGATGCAAGAATAGTAGGATTCACAGAAAGAATATTAGGAGGAGTGGTAGGTGTTGCATCTGCAAGAATATTGGTACAAACGGTAGCCAAGGAAGAAGAAATTAGCATAGAAGAAGTCTTAACCATTTTGAATGAGAACCAACAAATGGTAGAGATAAATAAAGAGCTAAGGAAGAAATCGTTGGAATTATCTAAAGCCACTCAGCAACTGCAACATATAAATACACAATTATTAAGTATAGATGAGCAGAAGAATGAATTCTTGTATACGGTAACACATGAACTTAGAACACCGCTTACTTCAATTAGGGCATTGAGTGAAATTTTATTTGATAACCCCGATTTAGAATCCGAACAACAACAACAATATTTAGAAGCTATCATTAAAGAAACGGTAAGGCTGAGTAATTTAATTACCCAGGTGTTGAACCTAGAAAATTTTGAAGCAGGCCGAAGAAAACTAACCATCACCGAAATAAATGCCGGCAAATTATTAGATGATATGGCTGCCACTTTAAGTGGAATCATACAAACAAAACAGTTGCAACTAAATATACAATTGGCACAAAGGCCCACCATGATACAGGCCGATGCCGACTTGATACAACAGGTATTCATGAATTTATTGGGCAATGCTATTAAGTTTGCCACATCGGCCATAAGCATTCGTATTGCTAAGAGTGATAAGGAATATACTATTGAGATTACCGACGATGGCAAGGGTATAGATGCGGGTATGGAAGAATTGATTTTTGATAAATTTTTTCAGGCGAAAAACCAAACCCTTAAGAAACCAGAAGGCACAGGATTGGGACTGGCTATTTCAAAAAAAATCATAGAATTACACGGGGGTAAAATTTGGGTGAACAAAGGGTTTACAAAAGGTGCCCAATTTGTATTTACTTTGCCATATGAGCAAGAAAGTATTGGTGGTAGATGATGACCCATATATTTTAATGTCATTGGAATTTCTGATGAAGAAAAGCGGCTATGGGGTAATGGTAGCTCGCAATGGACAGGAAGCCATGGAACTATTGAACCAATTACCAGCACTGGTAATACTCGATATTATGATGCCCGATGTAGACGGTTACGAAATATGTAAACATATAAAATCAACCGCTGAACTAAACGAAACCAAAGTGGTTTTCTTAAGTGCTAAGTCTAGTGAGGCAGATATTAAAAAAGGATTGGCATTGGGCGCATCTTTATATATTACCAAACCTTTCAGCACGAGAGAGCTGACCAAGCAAATCAAAACATTATTGGACTAATCAAATCATCAACAAACAATCATATGAAACGCTTTTTCTTGGTTTTACTAATGGGTTTAGGAACAAGTTTGTTACAAGCGCAAACGCCCGCCACCGCGACTGTACAAAGCACCAAATATGCTAAAGACGTAAGTACTGAAAACAATATCATTGCGGCACTATACAACGTGATTTGTGGCGCACCAGGCGAAGCCCGTGATTGGGAAAGATTCAAATACTTATTTGGTAAAGATGCCAAGTTAATTCCAACCGGAAAAAATCCTAACGGTGGTTATCAATACAGAACCATGACGCCAGATGAATACATCACCATGTTCAGTACACGCATTAAAACAGGATTTTTCGAAAAAGAATTAAAGCGTGAGACTGTTTCTTTTGGAACAGTAGTACATGCATTCAGCACATACGAAACCAGAGAAACGGAAAACGGTCCTAGTACCAACAGAGGAATCAATAGTATTCAACTGTTTAAGGACCAGGACCGTTATTATATTGTAAATATATTTTGGTGCGCAGAGAGCATGGGCTTTACCCTACCTGCATCTGCATTGAAATAAATTACTTTTTAATCATAGGTAATTTAATGACTGAAGGATATTGTTTTGAGTGGTGAATTTTATTCTCTACTACCACCCCTTTTGATTCATCGTAATTGTTTCCACCTGTATTTAAGTTGCGATCGAAACGAGGGAAATTACTACTAGATACTTCAATGCGAATTTTATGACCAGGCGCAAAATAGTTACTGGTCACCATTGGCGTTAAATCTACTTTGTACACTTTGCCTTTTTCCATGAATACTTCTTTGTCGTAACCTTCTCTATAACGCAAGCGTTGAATGGTTTCATCGAGATTATAAGCTTTGCCATCAGGATGCACATCAATCAATTTAATGGTTACATCGGTATCTAAGCCCGTAGAAGAAACATAGAGGGTAGATTCTATGAACCCGGTCACTTCCACCCCATCTTTTAATTCTTCAGAAGTGTACACTAAAATATCATTGCGCAATTCCATTTGGGATTGATCAAAGCTGCCCCCTTGCACTGCATTGCCCGTGCAGCAAACATTACCACCGTAAGAACCAACGGGATTCATTGGATCGTAAGTGAACGCATCAGGAATATCTTTTGCAGGAGGCATCATGGTTAAAGCGCCATCCCCATTGCGGGTATTGGCTTTGCCCGCACTAGATAAATAGAAAGGCTTCATTTCGGTATTCGGTAAAGGGAAACTCTCAGCCTGTTGCCATTTGTTCGAACCCATGGTATAATAACGAACACGAGGTTGAGTTGTTTTAAAATCATTTTGCTGACCCTTCAACAACATATCGAACCAACCCCAAGTAAGTTCATCATAATTCAAACGAGCATCACCCACACTGCGTTCACCCACGATGGTATTTTCTGTAGCGCGCTTATAAGAGCAATGCAAAACAGGGGCAATCACTAAGTATTGGTTATCGGCTACCATCTTAGATTTAGCCGCATTGCGAACATGATTGAACAAAGCAATATTGGGAGCAGAAGAAACATCGTACCAACTCACGAACCAATAAGCAGGCACTTCCATAGGCATATTGTCGTGATAGAGACCACCCTTGAACCAAGCGGGATCATTGGGTTTGCGCACAATCATTTTTTCGTAAACACCTTCTGAACCTTGCACATTTTTGATGATGTCTTGAACAGGTAAATGTCTTAATCCCTGCGCCCAATCTACTCTTGGATATTCAGGACCCATATCATAAAACTTCTGTAAACGCTGTACATCTTTTTGCTGAATACCCAATGGCAATCTCGGTGCTAGCTTATCGTGTTGCGTACCATATAACCAAGAAGTGAACAACATTTGTTGCGCACCACCACGATACCAGTTGCCCTGCTCCATGAATTTACCCACACGGCCTACACCTGCACCAAAACCTTGCGCCACCATGGCCGCTAAAGCAGGATGATTCTGAGAAGCCACAGCCATTTGCCATTCAGCCGTAGAAGAACAACCAATCAAACCCACTTTACCATTGCTCCAAGATTGTTTGCTCATCCACTCTAATGCATCATATCCATCAGTGATGGGCGTACCTAAAATATCCCATTCGCCTTCAGAGAAAAATCTTCCTCTTTCATTTTGCACTACATACACATAGCCTCTGCTCACTGCTTCATAAGCCGCTTGCAAAGGACCGTTGACCATTTTCCCATCAATCCAAGTATTAAAATTATAGGGAGTACGAGAAAAAACTACTGGATATTTTCCGTTGCCCTTGGGGCGATAAATATCAGTAGCCAAACGAATGCCATCGCGCATGGGCATCATTACTTTTTGATCAATTACCGCAATAGAATCGAGCTTGCGATAAATAGCGAGGGTGTCTTGTGCTTTTAAATTGATTGCGCCAGCCGTGCATGCAAACAGGCCAATGGCGAGGAAAAGTTTTTTCATGAGAAAGCAATTAAATGAGAAATATAGGAGAATAAGTTAGTGAAAATTTCAGAAACTTACTTACCAATAATAATTCTCTAGCATCCATAATTATACTGCCGCCAATTCAAATGCATAGTCTTGATAACCTATCAATTCTCGGTTTGCTTCTAATTCTTTCCAAGCCTTTTCTAGATGACTCAAGTCTACAATGTCCCAGGTAGACATATTGGCGAATTTTACTTTGATATTTGCAAGTGTTTCTAATTCTTCATCGCTAAAAAGGGATTTGTCAAACTCAGCATTAGAAAGAAACACTTCTCTTGCTCCGCCATTAGAAAGCTTTAAAAATTGCGAACTGATTAGTTGTTCGTTTTCTAAGTAAGCATAAATATTATCATAGTAAGCAGGTACTGGCCCGTATTGAATAGCCCGATAACTTAAACCACTTATGGAAGAACCATGGTTTTTATAATGAGTAAAGTCGGTAAAGAAAAGCAACTTATTAAGCTTCAACTTATCATTAAAATCTGGTTTTGAATGCTGAATAAAATAGGTGAAAAGATTAGCAATTTTAGAAGATTCAGGCTTTTTATACCCTGTATAGTTATTGGGTTTATTGTAAACATTTAAAGTCTCGGACAATAAATTGGTTTCATCTTCTGAATGAATAAGGTAAGCAACTTTTTCTTTTGCTTTTTTAAATGCATTAACTGAAAATTGATCCTTCGCTTTATCAAGAAAATTCATAAAAGTTTGAGGTTCTGAGGCCGCACTTATTAAATTACCATATGCAGGAGTAGGTATCTCTCCATTTTCATAGTTGCTATATCCATTGGCACCCAACCCAAGAACCTCACTCATTTTTGAAGCAGGTAAATCATATTTTGATCTTATGCCTGCAATTTCTTCTGGAAAAGGAATATTATTTTTTTCCCTGTACTGGTTATGGGCTTGCATCAAACTAATAGCATCTGCTTCTGTAGTGGTAAATTCCTCAATGCATTTTTCACATTTGAAAAAATGGGCTACTATCTTAAAAGATTCTTTACGATAGATTATTTCCCTTGCTTCCTTGTGAAGGTTAGCACTACCGTCGCAATATGGACATTCGATTCTTTGTTTCATGTTCATTGGTTTTTTAGTGGGTATTTCATTGGAAATTCAGCTATATGAAAAGACATACAATCAACCATCTTACTAGGTAATCCAGGACTGATTTTAATATAAACCTCTTTTCCTTTTATTTGAATACCGAACTCATAGTATTCTGGTTTGGTTGAATCGTATGTATCTTTTTTAGGACCACTATAATAATCTTCAGCTTTTAAATTCATCAGATATTCTAATCTTTTGCTTGGTGTTATATCTAATTCTGATAAGCTTTCAATTTTTTTGTCTCTTGGCCGGAACGCTACATTAAAGACTTTAATCTTGTCTTTTAATAGACTTAAGAATAATTCAATTTCATGTTTTGAAGTCATTCGGATGGCAAAGTTAAATATAATTCACTAAATAGTGGAATATTTATAAAAATACATAATTTTTTCTACTAAATTATGGGCTTTTGAATTAATTTTATAAAAATGAAAACGAAACATATAACTCCTGCCAAGGCAATCCACCCTGGAGAGATTTTAATAGATGAACTGGAAGCTAGAGGAATTAGTGAGAAAAAATTTGCCATTAAATCAGGGATTCAACTTGACCAACTAAATGAGATCATTAAAGGAAAAAGAGGAATTACTACTGAATACGCTGATTTAATAGGCAAGGGATTAGACATGGAACCAACCATTTGGCAAAACCTACAAACTCTATATGAATTAGATCTTGTAAAAAAACACTAAATCGAAAGTTTCCTAATTTTTTATTTTCAGGGTAATATCACCAATATTATACGCATAAACGGAGGCAGGCAAAGAGGTAAAATGCAATATATCAACTTACTTGGTGCCTTGTTGGTCAATCGCCGTAACTAAAGCTTTATCAAATCCGTTATTTAAGCCAAAAATGTAATTATAAGCAGATTCAAATCTATCTATTCTAACATTTTTTGTTTGTTTAAACAATTTAAACTGTTGTTAGAACCCTAGTTTTTCCATCTTTGGCAGTTGTTCGGAAATTCCGAATAACTGAACTTTCAATTACACCCCATCCTCATACACCAGCTGACATTCCATATTAGCGGTAAAGTAAACGGTGGTAATAGGACCACAGCGATTGAGCGGAATACGAATATGCATTTCACTAAAGCCAGGGGGCATGGGGTTTCCTAGTTTTGAAAGATGGCGCTGATGTTCTTCC
>JBKBWE010000116.1:0-7720 GCA_046289145.1 Sediminibacterium sp. | reverse complement strand
ATGAGTTTAATAACAACTTCTGTAGCCATGATTTTTATTAGAACTAAACAGCAGCCTCGTTAAAATAATCAAATATCGAAATCTAGAACCAGGTTTTACTAATCTGTAAATAATGTATTATTTAGGCATTGTTCTGTAATGTTTATCAGTTGAAACAACGTGACCTTTAGTCTTTATCAATAAAATTTAAAAAGACTATATGAAAAACACTACTGAATTGCTCGGAAACTGGAGAGAACTTAAAGGAAAATTGAAACAAAAATATGCAATGCTAACCGATGATGACTTATTGTTAGTTGAGGGAAAGCATGATGAATTGTTGGGTAGACTACAAGCTAAATTAGGCAAGTCTAAGGAAGAAATGCACGATATAATTAACACTTTGTAGTTTAACCAATACCAATACCAAAATCATCATCATGAAATCATTGAAATTTATTTTATCTGCTCTAGTTTTATTTGTTGGAATAGGATTAATCAGCTGTAATTCCTCTGCAGAAAAAGTAGAAAAAGCTGAAACAGAAGTACAAGAAGCCAACGAGAATTTAGTAGATGCAAATGCCGAGTATCAGGCAGATGTAGAAAAATTTAAAGCTGAAACTGCACTTAAAATTGCGGAAAATGCCCAAAGTATTGCAGATTTTAATGCAAGAATTGCATCAGATAAAAAAGAAGCAAAAGCAGAGTACAAAGAAAAAATTGCTGCATTAGAGTTGAAGAATACCGATATGAAGAAAAAAATGGCTGATTATAAAGCGGATGGTAAAGATGGTTGGGCTAAATTTAAAGAAGAATTCAACCATGATATGGATGAATTAGGAAAAGCCCTAAAAGATTTTACTATCAAAAATGATTAAACAGTTTTTAAATATTGATGTGAATGATGCACTAAAAGCATTACGCACATCAACCAACGGATTATCCCAATTAGAAGCCACTAAGCGTTTAGCCAAATATGGCCTAAATGAATTAGTAACCAAGAAAAATAAACCCGCATGGGTTTATTTTTTTGACCAGTTTAAAGACTTCATGATTCTCATTTTAATGGTAGCTGCAATTCTATCAGGAATAATGGGAGATATGGTTGATGCAGTTGTTATATTAATCATAGTATTATTAAATGCTTTGTTAGGGTTTAGCCAAGAGTATAAGGCTGAAAAGTCTATGTTGGCTTTGAAAAAAATGAGTGTAACTACAGCTCGAGTTAATCGGGATGGGCATCCAGCTATAATCCCTTCAGAAGAATTGGTTCCTGGTGATATTGTTTTTTTAGAAGCTGGTAATATTGTTCCTGCAGATATACGATTAATAGAAGTTCATGCTTTAAGTATTGATGAATCTTCTCTAACGGGTGAATCAAATGCTATTCACAAGAAAATTGAAACAATTACTGACAAGGATATTTCCTTAGGTGATCAGTTGAATATGGCCTTTAAGGGTACACTTGTAACTGCTGGTAGAGCAACTGGATTAGTGGTTGTAACGGCTATGTCTACCGAATTGGGCAAAATTGCAGGACTACTTCAAGAAGAAAAAGCAACTACCCCTTTACAAAGAAGAATGGACCATTTTGGTAAAAAACTATCATATATTATTTTACTGATTTGCTTAATTCTATTTATTAGTGGCCTTGTAAGAGGAGAAGATCCATTTACTTTATTATTACTTTCAATAAGTTTGGCAGTAGCAGCTATACCAGAAGCTTTACCCGCACTTATTACTATTGCTTTGGCAAAAGGCGCTGCAAGATTGGCCAAGCGAAAAGCTTTAATTAGAAAATTACCTGCTGTTGAAACTTTAGGTTCAGTAAGTTTTATTTGCTCTGATAAAACAGGAACACTTACCCAGAATAAGATGGAAGTAGTTGAAAATTTTGAAAATACGGTTTTGTCCCCTTCTTTTTCAAATACCCCTTTATTGCTTTCTGCATTGTTAAACCAAGATATTCAATTTAATGAGTCAGGGGAGGCCTTTGGAGAGTCAACAGAATTGGCACTGGTAAACTATTGTATTTCCAAGTTAGGTATTGCTGAATTTCATGAATTATATAAGCAATATCCGCGGATAGCAGAAATCCCATTTGATTCCGATAGAAAATGTATGACTACTATACATCCTTTTGGTGATCAATTCTTAGTCATTACAAAAGGGGCAAGTGAAACAATACAAACTTGTTTGTTAGACCCAACTGCTAAACATCAAATGTTGACGAAGTCTGATAAATGGGCTTCACAAGGAGTACGTGTAATTTCATACGGATTTAAGCTGTTAGACGAACTACCTCAACAAATTAGCAGTGGATCAATTGAACATGATTTAGTTTGGCTTGGTCAAATAGGTTTAATGGATCCTCCTAGGGTGAATGTAAAAAGAGTTATTGAAGAGTGTAAAGAAGCTGGAATAAAGCCTGTAATGATTACAGGGGATCATCCTGCTACTGCTAAATCTATTGCAATACAAGTTGGGATTATGGGCGTGCAAGATAGGGTGATGTTGGGTACCCAATTGGAACAGTTAACAGATGAAGAGTTAAATCAACAAGTAGTAGATATTGCTGTTTATGCAAGGGTTTCTCCCAATCAAAAACTTAGAATCATTAAAGCATTGCAGAGTAAAGGCCATTTTGTAGCTATGACTGGGGATGGAGTGAATGATGCTCCATCATTAAAGGCAGCCAATATAGGTGTAGCAATGGGTATTACAGGCACTGACGTAAGTAAAGAATCGGCAGATTTAATTTTATTAGATGATAGTTTTGGAACAATTGTAAATGCAATTAAAGAAGGAAGAAGAATTGTAGACAATATTCGAAAATTCATAAAATATATCATGACTTGTAACGGGGCTGAAATTTGGACAATTTTTTTAGCTCCTAATTTAGGGATGCCTATTCCTTTATTACCCATTCATATTTTATGGATCAATTTAGTAACTGACGGATTACCTGCTTTAGCATTGGCAAATGAAAAAGGAGAAATGGATATTATGAAACGTCCACCTAGAAAATCAGATGAAAGCTTTTTTGCAGATGGAGTTGGTTACCATATTGTTTGGGTTGGTCTTTTAATGGCAGGAGTAACTTTAGCTACTCAAGCATATGCATTACATAATGAAATTGCGCATTGGCAAACAATGGTTTTTACTGTCTTATCATTTGCTCAATTAGGACATGTGTTAGCAGTGCGAAGTGACAGAACATTTTTATATCAACAAGGACTTTTCTCTAATTCCCTCTTATTTCTTTCTGTTTTATTTACTTTTTGTTTACAGCTGGGTGTTATTTACATACCTCTTTTAAATAAAATATTTAAAACACAACCACTGAGTATTCAAGAATTAGGCTTTTGTATAATTATGGCGCTAATTGTATTTCATGCAGTTGAATTAGAAAAACTAATTAAGCGCTTGCAAAATATCGGCTAAAATATCTTCTTTATTTTCTAGCCCAACACTTATTCTAATTAGCCCAGGCGTAATATTTACTGCGAGTCTTTCTGCTTCAGTTAGTTTGGCATGTGTTGTACTAGCTGGGTGAGAAGCTATACTTCTTGTATCTCCTAAGTTGGCTGTGAGGGAAAGCATTTGGAGTTGGTCTAAAAATTTTCTACCAGCTTCAATCCCTCCCTTTAATTCAAAACATACAATCCCTCCACCATTATGCATTTGCTTAGTAGCAATTGAATAATGGGGATGTGATGGTAAGAAAGGATATTTTAATGTTGCAATTGAGGGATGATTTTCCAATGATTGGGCTAAAAATAATGCATTAGAAGCATGACGCTCCATTCTCACATCTAGGGTTTCAATACTCTTGCTCAATACCCATGCGTTAAAAGGTGAAAGGGCTGGTCCGGTACTGCGGCAAAACAAATAGATTTCTTTAATCAAATCTTTTCGGCCAACCACAGCGCCCCCTAATACTCTACCTTGTCCATCTAGCCATTTCGTAGCTGAATGCACCACTAAATCTGCCCCAAATGCAATGGGTTGTTGATTTACAGGGGTTGCAAAACAATTGTCTACATTGAATATAATGGAGTGTTTCTTTGCTAATTTTCCTATCATTGCTAAATCCAACACTTCCAGCCCTGGATTAGTAGGTGTTTCTAGGTAAATCATTTTTGTATTTGGCGTAATGGCGGCTTCCCATTCTTCTTCTGTTGCATTGGCTCCTATATAGCCATATTCAATACCATATTTGGGTAAATATTTGGAAATCACCGTATGTGTACTACCAAAAATAGAATTACAAGACAATAATCTATCTCCTTGTTTTAATAATGCCATGAATGAGCCAAATACCGCACTCATTCCAGAAGCAGTTGCATATCCTGCTTCAGCTCCTTCTAAAGCAACTAACTTGTCTATAAATTCTTGTACGCTCGGATTACTAAAGCGAGAATAAATATTGTCGTCCGATTCATCGGCAAAAGCTGCACGCATTTCTTCTGCATTGTCAAAACAAAAACTGCTGGTTAAGAAAAGTGGAGTAGAATGTTCCATTTCTTGGGTGCGCTCTGTTTGAATGCGGATGGCCTGAGTTTGCTTTTTCATAATTCTATTGCTGCTTTTAAAATTTTCATAAAGGTACGCTTCACATGTCTTTATTTTGTAGTAGAATTTTGAACAATGGCCATACAGCATTATACTTGCGAAGCACCTTTTTTATTGGAATGTGGTGAAACTTTACACGGATTAGAAATAGCTTACCATACTTATGGTAAAATGAATGAATCGGGTAGCAATATTATTTGGATTTGTCATGCTCTGACTGCAAATTCTGATGCAGCAGATTGGTGGAAAGGATTGGTAGGAGCGGAATATTTAATTAATCCAGAGGAATATTTTATTGTATGTGCCAATATTATTGGTTCTTGTTATGGATCTACAGGACCTTTAAGCAATAACGTAGCCAGCCATCAACCTTATTACGCTCATTTCCCTTTAGTGACGATTCGCGATATGGTAGCTGCCCATATATTATTGAGAAAATATTTGGGTATTCAATCTATACAATTATTAATGGGTGGAAGTATGGGTGGATACCAAGTATTAGAATGGGCGGTGATGGAGCCATCTGTAATAAAAAAATTATTTTTAATAGCGACATCGCCTTCTGAATCTGCATGGGGTGTTGCCGTGCATACCGCACAAAGATTAGCCATTGAAGCAGATGCAACATGGAGACATCACAATGCAGAAGCTGGTGCTGCAGGGTTGAAAGCAGCTCGAGCAATAGGAATGCTTACTTATAGAAATTATGCTACTTTTCAAGAAAAACAAACAGATCCTGACCCTGAGAAAATAGATGACTTTAAAGCTTCCTCCTATATTAATTATCAAGGACAAAAATTGGTGAATCGCTTTAATGCTTATAGTTATTGGTTGCTCACAAAAGCAATGGACAGTCATCACTTAGCAAGAAGACGGGGCGGAAATTTAATTGCCGTTTTACAAAGCATACAACAACCTACTTTAATTATTGGAATTAGTTCAGACATTCTTTGCCCCATCGACGAGCAACAATTCATGGCAACTTATATGCCCAATGCTGTATTAGAAATAATTCATTCCACCTATGGGCATGATGGTTTCATTATTGAAACGCAACAAATAACCAATTTATTAAAACCCTTTATGCATCAAGGCTAGAGCGGATTGTATTTTTTGACAGCTTGTTGGTAAACAGTTGATTTATTTAATGTCATCGTTTTAGTTTGTTGCTTCACATACATGTCCATTTGATCGGTGTAGTGTGGAGATTCTTTTCTTGCAGATGCACCATACACATTCACACTTTCAATAATTGGCCCGTCCTTGGTGAAGCGAACTAATTCAATATATGCGTCTCCTTGATTGCCCTTATACATTCCGTCTTTATAAGGTATTGAATACATTGGAGCCAATACATCTGGTAAACCTGGTAGCGGTAACACTATATTACCACGAACTAATTTTTGAATATCACCTAATTGTAAATTGGTTCTATTAAAACTTGCTAGCATTTTATTTTTTGCTGTTCTAAGTATTTCCACCGCCTGATTTTCGGTTATTGTTTTTTGTTTGATGTAAAGTGCTCTATCATCATAAACAGTGTGGGTAATCATAAAGAAAGTTCCAGCACCAATACTTTCTGCATTAGCAATTTTATCCCAAGTTTTTAAGTTTGAAATTAAGTCTGCAATATCGGTGTACTTCGTTTCATCAAGCATGAACAGCGTATCGATATTGTAAGGAAAGTAAAAGTTGGATGGGAACTGTCTACTGAATTTGATTCGCTTAAAGTCTTCGTAACTCACTTTGTTCAATGGCTTGAGCAATTCCTCAAAACGCTTGCTGCGATTGTTTTCTAGGGTCTCATATCCCATAGTAATATCTTTTACGATAGGATTTTCAGGCCCTTCCGTAGAATGAAAAGGGGAGTGGTTGGTATTGTATACAAATCCAGATTTTGGTTGTAGAACCTGCGGTAATGCATCAATAGGATGCAATTGATTCCAAAGTGTTGCACTGGTATTTCCAGGCAAAGTTGTTTTCCAATTATAGTTTTTATCTCTTATCGGAATTCTTCCATTACTGATATAATAAATGGTGTCGTATTTATCTGCATACACTATATTATAACCAGGAATGGCTTTCATATTTACGGCTGCTTTAAACTCTGTAAAGTTTTTGGCCTTGTTAAACCGGTACCATTGTTCTAGTCCTCTTATATCCATTTGAGCGGGCATTCTGATAGAGAAAGTACCTCGATCTGTAATAATGGTTGGTCCATATTTACTCCAATATGCTTTTTTCTTAACATTGATTTTAAGGCCAGCAATTTTTACTTTTAAACGGGCAACTTTTTCTTCTAATACTTCCCATTTTCCGTCGAATTTATATTCGTTTTTATTGGATGGGTTGATTTCTAATTGATACACATCTAATTTATCGGGCTCATTTACGGTATGCGCCCATCCTAAGTATTCATTCACCCCATGTAAAATGGAAGGAGCACCTGGAAAGTTTGCTCCCAATATATTCCATCCTTCTTCGCTGCTTAAATGCGCTTCATAAAATGCAACTGGTCCCTCCAGTGGCTGATGGGCATTGATGGCTAGGTATACGTTACCGTCGGTTGTTTTATTGCTATTAAAAGCAAAAGCATTGCTGCCCTGTGTTTTATAATTCTCTAATAAAGGAACCGTTCCTCCGAAAATGCTGGCTAAGGCTTTATCAGCGCCTGAAAGCACGCATAGTTGCAATACCGAATACTGCACCATGTCTTTGGGGCTAACCGGGAAAATATTCTTTAAGAGTACTTCTTTGGGATGCTTTGCAGCATAAGCGTTTAAGCCAGCACTATACCCTTCCAATAATCTTTTAAAATCAGGAGCAAGGTCTGAATCATAGCGTTCTTCAACTAATTCTGGTATTCTTAATAAATGAACTATATAATCGATGGATGCACCTTTTTTTCCCTGGTATTGAGCCAACATTGCTTTACCTGCCATTAATGAATGTTGAATGGTTTCAAAATCATCTTCTGACTGTGCCCAAGCTAAACCATATGCAACATCTGGATCCGTTTTTCCGAAAATATGCGGCCCAACTGTCCCAAAAAATGAATAAATCCCAAACATTGTTTGGGATTTATAGTTTTCTATTGAACTTTAATTATCGCTTTAGCGTTGTACTATACAATACAAAGGAAAATTTTATGAAAAACACACTTATT
>JBKBWE010000406.1:0-1688 GCA_046289145.1 Sediminibacterium sp. | reverse complement strand
ATTTTACTCATATTTTTTTTTTGGCAAACATTTTTAATAACCATTGCACACCGCTTTTTTTTTTAATTTTTTTTATTTATTCTATACCTAAAACGACTCCTCTTGGAGATATTACTTATAGGCTCAACCTCACTGGAATTGGGGGTTGTATGGTTACTGATACCATTTTTGTAAAACTATTATTGTCGCCAATAATTCCTAATGCTTTTTCACCCAATGGAGATGGCATTAATGATCGTTGGAGAATTCAATATTTGGAAAGCTATCCTGGTGCTACTGTTGATGTATATGATCGTTATGGAATGTTGGTATTCAGCAGTATTGAATATGCAGTAGATTGGGACGGAACGCGCAATGGGAAATCATTGCCTATTGGTACTTATTATTATATTGTTAATCCAAAGAACGGCAGAAAAATAATTACTGGTTCTGTTACTATAATTAAATAAAATGAGGAGCAAGGGATACTTATTATTGATGTTGATTGGAATGGTTGTAGTGGCCCAAGCACAACAACGTCCTTATTATACCCAGTACATCATGAACAATTATATTATCAATCCTGCAGTTGCTGGTATTGAAAATTATTGGGATGTTAAAGCCAGTCATCGCGTTCAGTGGGTAGGTTTGCAAGATGCTCCGGTTACCACTTATATAACCGCACATGGTCGATTAAAAAAAGATCCTTATCAAAGTTCTACTGCAACAGGTTTTAGGGCAAAGGGAATGAACCCTAGGGGAGAAGCTTATTGGAGAGATTATACTGCCGCTGAACCACATCATGGAGTGGGTTTTACCATGCTCAATGATAAAACAGGTCCTTTAAATAGGTTCGCTGCTTACGGAACCTATTCTTATCATTTAGGATTATCACCCACCACTAATTTATCAGCAGGTGTTTCTGTTGGATTTACCAATCTTAGTTTAGATGCTTCTAAACTCAATTTTGGGAACACTACAGTGGATCCTGCGGTTGCTTCAAGTGGGGTAATCAATCGATTAAAGCCAGATATAAGTGCTGGACTTTGGTTGTATTCAAAAGATTATTTTGTTGGGTTAGCAGCTCAGCAAATTATTCCTCAAAATGTAGCTTTTTCTGATAATACCGTTTCACTAACAAAAGGAAAATTAGTCCCCCATTTATTTTTAAGTGCAGGGTATAGATTAACCATTTCAGAAGATTTTAATTTGCTTCCATCTATGCTCATTCGTTATATCAGTCCTTTACCAATGGGATTTGATATTAATGCCAAATTACAATACCAAGACTTTTTATGGGCAGGCACTTCTTACAGGTACAAGGATGGATTTGCTGCAATGGTAGGGTTGAATTTGAGTAATACATTGAATATTGGGTACTCATATGATATTCAAACTTCTCGTATTAATACCATTAGTAGAGGTACTCATGAAATTTTAATTGGCTTTTTATTGGGGAATCGCTACGGAGATTGGTGCCCTACCAAATTATGGTAGCTTATAAAGGCCTAATCATCCAGATATCACAACCATTGTGTCCCGAATTCCCCATAGGGCCATCTAAATAGGTAAAGCCAAATTGTTCATACACTTTTACTGCTTTTTTTAATTCGGGCATGGTTTCTAAATACACTTGAGTATAGCTTTTTTGTTTGGCGGCAGCTAATACAAAGTCGATCATTTTTCTGCCTAATCCCATGCCGCGTGCA
>JBKBWE010000405.1:0-1692 GCA_046289145.1 Sediminibacterium sp. | reverse complement strand
GTAAATAAAATTAGCCCAGGTACATTATTGAATCCAATTTTATATGAAGTGTCTTCATTTAATATGCGTAAGGCCGACGATTTTACTTTTAACCTAATGCAAGATATGTTGCCTTTTCCAAGCACTTCAGGTGGCGTACATCGTTATGATATTACTGAAACGGCAGGTAATTCTACTTGGACAACCTACTACAGATGGTTAACCAATGTAAAAGAAATGTACACTGCTTCGGTTGAGCAAAAAGATCCTAACTACCAAGCCATTGCAATGACTTTGAATGCAATGATCTATTCAAATTTAACTGATTGCTTTGGTGATATTCCTATGGAAGAAGCAACAAGAGGCGATGAAGGAATTTTTAGACCAAAATTTACCACCCAACAAAAAGTATATGAAAAAATTATTGCCGATTTGGATTCTGCTAATAATTTATATGTAACCACAAGGTCAATGGTTTTTGGTACAGAAATGTTGTATGCAAATAATGTAAGCAACTGGAAAAGATTTACCAACTCATTACAAATGCGTTTGTTGTTGCGTTTATCGAAGCGTACCGAAATGGGTACTTTGGCCAAACTAAGAACCATTGTAGATAACCCAACAAAATATCCAGTATTTACTTCAAATGATCAAGCAGCCATCGTGAAACTTTCTGGTGTTACTCCATTTGTATCTCCTTGGGGAAGAGCTATTGACTTTACTACTTTTAGAGCAGCTGGATTATTTTTTACAGATAATTTGAACGAGTTTAATGATCCTAGAAGAGCAAGATTATTAACTCAAGCAAGAAATAAAGCAACCAACGCCAATATTGGATACAAAGGTATTCCGAGTGGATATGCTGGAAGCGATAACCAGTTTGATTATATTCCTTCTAATATGAATATTGCTTTAGTTACTGCTCCTATGAATGTAGTATTAATGCCTTATGCAGAAGTAGAAATGATTAAAGCGGAATTAGAGTTTAGAAACAATAATGCTGCGGCAGCAAGAGCAGCGTATGAAAAAGGAGTAAAAGCATCCATAGAACAAATGGGCGCAGTAATGCCAGCAGATTATTTTACCAATGCAAGAGCGGCGTATAACGGTACACTAGAGCGTATCATATTGCAGAAGTATTTTGCTTTATTCTTTACCGATTTTCAACAATGGTTTGAATACCGCAGAACAGGATTTCCTGTAATGCCTAAAGCGGCTGGCATGTTAAATAATCAAATCATGCCGGTTCGTTACAGATATCCACCTGCTGTACAAAGCACCAATACCACCAATTATGATTTAGCGGTTCAGGCAATGGGTGGAGACAATATCAATATTAAAGTTTGGTGGGAGAAATAAAAAATACGCAAATGAAAAGAAGAAACTTCTTAAGAAACCTGGGTTTTACTGGTGGCATATTTGCATTGCCTTCAGTTATATCTGAAACTAATGCTGCCGCATTTGAAAAAGAAAATGAGCTGGTAGTTAAAGGCAAAGTAATTAGTGAAGGAAAAGGGATTGCTAATGTTGCAGTTACCGATGGTACGCAGGTTTTCAAAACCAATAATAAGGGCGAGTATCAATTCACTGTAAAAGAAAATGCTGATTTTGTTTACATCAGTTCACCTGCCGGATATGCATTTGATCATGAAAATTATATAGCTCGCTTTTTTGTTCCAGTAAAAGGAAAGCGCGGAACTCTCAATCATGATT
>JBKBWE010000115.1:0-7813 GCA_046289145.1 Sediminibacterium sp. | reverse complement strand
CATATTGCTATTTACAATGGATCCTCTTGCGGTTACTTTTAATGAACTACTCGAATCAATCTGCCACTCATAAGTACTGGTAATTTTGTTTCTTTTTCTGCTGCTTACTTGGTCTTGCACACTGGTACTAATAAGGTCTGCACCAGGTAAAATATTTTGGGTTTTATTAGAATTGATGCCACTTACATCCAATTGATTGTATTGGTAGGTATTATTAGAATTGTGTTTGTCTTTATTCCATTTATTACTGAAATGCAATCCACCCGTAATAGATCTTGGGAAACCAGTTCCCCAACTGAATTCATCGCCAGAACCCCACATCATGATGCCTCCATCATCTGTAACTTCAGTGGTCATATTGGAATTACCACCATAGTTCTGATTTTCATTCCAATTCAAAGATTCAAATTTGGTATTGTCAGTAGTAAGGTATCCGGAGATTTTTCTCTTGCCTTTAAATGAGTTGGCTAATAATTTTCCATACCCATATTTATCAAAATCACCCCCCGCTTCCGCTTTACCAAAATATCCCTTCTTTTTGTCTTCTTTTAATGTAAGGTTGAGTGTTTTGATTTTCTGACCATCATCAATTCCAGTAAATACAGCCTGGTCGCTTTTTTTATCGAATGACTGCACTTTATCCACTGCATCTGCTCTCAAATTCTTGGTTACAACTGCAGGATCATCACTAAAAAATTCTTCCCCATCTACCAATACCTTTTGCACTCTTTCACCTTGTGCAGTTATTTCTCCTTTGCTGTTTACTTGAATGCCGGGCATTTTTCGCAACAATTCTTGCACATCTGCATTGGCGCTTACTTTAAAACTGTCTGCTTTGTATTCTGTGGTGTCTCCCTTCATTCGAATAGACCCAATAGTTTGTTTTACTATTACTTCTTGCAGTAAAGTAGCTTTGGTAATGACAGGAATTTTACCCAAGTCGGTGATGCCTGTGGTAATATTGATTACATCAACATAATCGGCATATGCAGGATAGGAAACCATTACAATATATTTGCCTGCAATTAAATTGGGCAAATCAAAATTTCCTTCTTTGGAAGTACGAGTAAACTTCACCAAAACGGAATCTTTGGCTCTTAATACAGCAACAACTGCATTCGATAAGTTTTGTTTATTTAAGGTATCAGTTACAGTACCTTTTACTGATCCAGGTTCTTGAGAAAAACCATTGGAGATGGCTACAAATAAAATGAAAGCCAACATTGTTAGTCTGGTCATAAATGCAGTTAATTCGTCTTTAGATGAATTTTGTCGTAAATTCCATAAATGTTCGTGAACAATTTTTACCGTTCATACTTTTTTCAGTTAATAAAATCATAATATGTCCGGTGCATCATCAAGAAACAAGAAAACGATAAAAGTTGTAAAGGCGCAAGAAAAAAAATATGAAGACATCCATTTTGTTGATACACAACAAGCTGTGTGGAATTATTCATTGTTTACAGAAGAAGCTGTGCGTAATTTTCAAAATGGTACGCACTATAGTTTGTATGAGTATTTTGGGAATAAGCAAATAGAAGTATTAAATACTAAAGGAACTTATTTTGCTGTATGGGCACCCAATGCCACCTATATTTCAGTAACGGGCTATTTTAATAATTGGGATAAAACCAGTCATCCGCTAAAAGTTAGATTAGACAATTCGGGAATTTGGGAAGGCTTTATTCCGAATATATTAGAAGGGGAAGCATACAAATATCATATACATGGATTCAATGGAATCAAATTAGATAAAGGTGATCCATTTGCACATTTTTGGGAGAAGCGACCATTTACTGCATCCATTACTTGGCAAACCAATTATGAATGGAAGGACCAAGAATGGATGAAAAATAGAAAGACCAAGAATTCTTTAAAGAGTCCTTACAGTGTGTATGAAGTGCACTTGGCCAGTTGGATGCGCCCAGATAAAAACGATGAAGAGTCTTATAATACTTATGAGCAAATAGCAGAGCGAATGGTTCCTTATGTGAAAGAAATGGGTTTCACGCATGTAGAGTTTATGCCTGTCATGGAACATCCATTCGATGGGAGTTGGGGCTACCAAGGCACGGGCTATTTTGCACCAACGTCGCGGTTTGGATCCCCGCAGGGATATGCTTATTTGGTAGATGCTTTTCACCAAGCAGGCATTGGTGTGATACTCGATTGGGTTCCTTCTCATTTTCCGTATGACGCACATGGATTGTTTATGTTTGATGGGACGCATACGTATGAATATGCAGATATGCGTAAAGGCTATCACCCCGATTGGAACTCGTATATTTTTAATTATAAAAGGGGAGAAGTCAAATCTTTTTTAATCAGTAGTGCGCGTTTTTGGTGCGATCAATTTCATACAGATGGAATACGCGTTGATGCAGTAAGTTCTATGTTACGGTTGGATTATAGCCGCGGCCAAGGTCAGTGGGAGCCGAATGAATACGGGGGTAATGGTAATTTAGAAGCCATTGATTTTATTAGAGATTTAAATGAAACGTTGTATAGAGACTTCCCAGATATTCAAACCATTGCAGAGGAAGCAACGGACTGGCCAAAAATAAGCAAACCTACTTTTGAAGGTGGGCTTGGTTTTGGTATGAAATGGATGATGGGTTGGATGCACGATACCTTGGACTATTATAAAATGGATCCAATTTTTAGGCAGTTTCATCAAGATAAATTCTCCTTTAGTATGATGTATTACTATGATGAGAATTTTATGTTGCCCTTAAGTCATGATGAAGTAGTGCATGGCAAGAGCCCCATGTTGTATAAAATGCCAGGAGATGAATGGCAAAAATTTGCGAACCTTCGCATCCTCTATACGTACATGTTTACCCATCCAGGTGCCAAATTATTATTCATGGGGAATGAATTTGGTGCAACCAATGAATGGAATTATAAATCTGAATTACAGTGGGATTTATTGCAACATCCCAGTCATGGCGGCATGAAATATTGCGTACAACAATTGAATCAGTTATACCAATCTGAACCTGCTTTGTACGAAAAACAGTTTGAACCGGGCGGTTTTGAATGGGTTGATTTAAACCACCGCAGTGATTCGGTATTGGTGTACAAGCGCAAGGGCAAAAAAGAAAAAGATGATGTGATTGTGATTTTAAATGTAACACCTGTGGTAAGGCATGATTGGGAAATTTACGTGCATGGAAAAGGGAAATGGGCTGAAATATTTAATAGCGATAGTAAGGAGTTCTGGGGTACTGGCGACGTGTATAATCCCACCATTCAAAGCAAATTGGTAGACAAACCCTCTAAATGTTACCAGTTAAAAGTGCATCTACCGGCATTAGGAGCTGTTGTATTGCTATAAAGAATGATGAACGGTTGTAACTTTCTTTTTTGTATTTCGTTTAACACAAAAAACAAATATGAAAAAGATACTACTGCTTGCTTCTATTATTCTTCTTGCAATGGGCACTTATGCTCAAAAAACAGTTGCTGAATCCAATGCACAAAAAAGATCTGTAAAGTCTTTCCATAGTATTGACGTGTCTTCGGGCATTAAAGTCTTGCTTACGCAAAGTGATAAAGAAGAATTGGCTGTTGCCGCAGGGGATCCTGCATATTTAGAATATATTGAAACTACAGTGAAAGACGGGGTACTAAAAATTACCCGTGACCAAGATTGGAAATTTTGGAACCAATGGAAGAATTGGAAAGTAACCGTGTATTTGTCTTATAAAGATTTGAAATCAATCAAAGCCAACAGTGGTGCGCATATCAGCGGATCCGATTTAAGTTTTAATAACTTAGAAGTTAAAATGAGTAGCGGTGCATTTGCAGAGCTTTCAGGAAATGTGAACGCCCTTAGTGTAGATGCAAGCAGTGGTGCCATGTTTAAAGGATATGAATTGTCTGCTAAAACCTTTGAAGGCGAGAGTTCTAGCGGCGGTGGTGTACAAGTAAATGTTTCAAAAGAGTTGAATGCAAAAGCCAGCAGTGGTGGTTCTATTCGTTACAAAGGCGAAGGCTTAATCCGCGATATTAAAGTGGGTAGTGGCGGAACGGTTAGAAGATTTTAAGATTATAAGGGGAGCTGTATGCAGAATACGGTTCCCTTTCCTAGTTCACTGGATTGAACAAATAATTGTCCATTGTGGTATTGTTCTATGATGCGCTTGCTTAACGATAAGCCAATTCCCCAGCCTCGTTTTTTTGTAGTAAAGCCGGGCTGAAATACTTTTCTCCATTGATTATTCGGGATTCCCTTTCCACTGTCTTTTACTAGTATATTGAGTTGATTGTTTTCTTGGGCCATGGTTATTTGAATACTGCCTTTGCCATCCATAGCATCTAAGGCATTCTTCAATAGATTTTCTAATACCCAATCAAAGAGTGTAGGGGAGAGTAAGCATTGTAGATTTTCTACACTTTCGCCGTTCAATTGAAAATGCACCTGCTCGCTGCTTCTTTTTTTCATGTAATCCATGGCCGTTTTTATTCGGTCATATGGATTGCTTAATTCTGTTTTGGGGGTACTGCCTATTTTTCCAAATCGATCGGTGATGAGTTGTAATCGATTAATGTCTTTGGCTATTTCATGGGCAATTTCTTTGCTGTCTGCTTTCTCTTTTAAGATTTCTAACCAACCTTCTAAACTACTCACGGGTGTGCCTAATTGATGGGCTGTTTCCTTCGCCATAGAAGCCCAGAGCTGGTTCTGGCCGCTTTTGTAGCGAGTGCGCAAAGAGTAAATTACAATCAACACAAACATAATCACCAACATCAATTGAACAATGGGGTACCATTTGGCTTCTCTTAATAATTTACTTTGTCCATAATAATAACGGATAGTAGTGGAATCGCTTGCTTTTAATTTTACTTCAATAGGTGTTTTGCTGTACAGTTTAAATTCTTGTAGACGCTTCCCTAAATAATTGGTGTCTGCAGTTATTTTTGATTCATCAATATTTACATAGTTCCCGGTTGGCTGGTCCTTTTCGTTGGTTTCAATGATGGGGATGCTTTTATTTTCTGTAATAATTTTTGAAGCTAAATTGATGGATACAGAATCTGTTGAATTAAGGATGGTTCTTTCTGCTTCTACCCATGACTCTACCGCTGCTCTTTCTTTATTGGCTATTTGTTGTGCAATGTATTGGGAGTAGACAATGGTGCCACTTACAATTAGAATGGCCATTAACAATATTGCGTTGGTAAAATTGAACCAGCTCTTTAACATGCTACTAAAATACACTTTTGATTGAGTAGTTGGCCTTCTAAAAAAAGAAACCGCCCCATTTGTTTGGAGCGGCTCTTTACACGATTGCTTGCTAAACTAACTAACTGATTGACTAACTGAATAGTCCACCTTTTTTCAATGTTTTTACACCTTGACCTATTTTAAATCCATTATTGTAAATCTCGATTTTATAGTCTCCTTCTTTGTAAGCGTCTTTTTGTTTCCAATCAAAACTTACAGGGATCACTTTATTTTGCTCATAGTTTACCGATACTTTATTAGTGTATGGACGGCTTCCATCTTCCCTAGTAGTGAAATTGGCTCCTTCGGTAATTACTTTTCCATCAGGTGCAGTAACTACTACATAAAAATCTTTGGTGCCTGAAGGAGTAATTCTGTTTTCATCAATTACAAATGAAATTCTGATCAGGTCTGCGCGTTTTGCGGTTGTCGTTTCTTTTTCTTTGCCAGTGCCCTTAATATTAATTGCGTTGATGCCAATATTAGATGCATGTAGGGTAGATGCTACATCCACTTTTTCTTCTAATTGTTTTTTCTCGGTTTTAGTAGTATTTAAATTACTCTCTAAATTCTGCTTTTCTGTTGTTAGCTGTGTTTTCTCTGTATTCAATTGCTCATTGGCAGTGGTTAATTGTTGGTTCTCGCCTTTTAATTGCTGAATCTCTGCGAATAACCCATCAATTTTTCCATTTAATTCGCCAATCAATTGTTTTGCTTCTGCTAATTCTTTAGATGTAGCATTTTTGTTTTTTAATAATGCCCCAATATTGCCTTTTAGTTTTTGGATATCTGCATTTTTATTAGCCAAATCTCCTTGTAACTCAATATTGTCTTTGGTTAATGAGTCTGCTTTTGCAGATACATTCATGAATTCTTGCTGAATAGCTAATCTTGCACTGTCTACATTGCTGATTTTAGTTTCTAAACCAATAATGGTTTCTTTGGTTTGGCTCTTATCATAGAAAATATAGCCCCAGGTTAGTACCAATGCTGCTATTAGTATTCCGTAAATTGTTTTGCGGTTATCTGGTGCACCGCCATTATTAACTGTACTCATAAAAATGGTTTTTTAAGATGTTGATTGCTTCTTTGCTCTTATTTTCCAAAATCGTGCCAAAACTTTATTTAAAACAAATTTTGTGTACAAAAAAGGCGTTCTCCATATGGAAAATCCTACAAGGTGCAGCATCTTTGCGGCATGTCTGCTGAGAAAATTTTATCTGATTGGAAAAAAAATAGTTTCAAGCCCGTTTATTGGTTAGAGGGGGAGGAAGCCTATTTTATTGATACTTTGGTTGATTATGCAGAAAAAAAGATATTGACGGAAGCAGAAGCGGAGTTTAATTTGACCATTTTTTACGGTAAAGATGCCGATTGGACCGAAGTGGTGAATGCTTGTAAAAAATATCCCATGTTTGGGGACAAGCAAGTAGTTCTGTTGAAAGAAGCCCAGCAAATGAAAGACGTGGAGAAATTGCTTGGCTATATTGAGCAGCCTTTAAACTCCACTATTTTTATAGTAAGCCATAAAGAGAAAAAGCTAGACGGTCGGGGTAAATTGGCGGCGGCGCTAAAAAAGTCTAAAGCCGAAGTATTCACTACTAAAAAACTATACGATAATCAATTGCCCGATTGGGCTGGTCAAATGGTGAAGAACCATGGGCTGACTATTTCTCCTAAGGCATTGGCTATTTTAGTAGATCATATTGGGAATGATTTGAGTAGAATTGAAAATGAGATTGAGAAGCTCATGCTTAACCTCGGTACGCGAAAATCAATCACCGAAGACGACGTGGAAAATTTTATTGGGGTGAGCAAGGAGTTCAATGCTTTTGAGCTGCAGGCAGCTATTTCGCAGCGCGATTTGGCTAAAAGTATTCGCATCATTCAATATTTTGAATCGAATCCCAAAGCTGGTCCCATTCAATTGGTATTGCCTTCTGTATTTAATTTCTTCAGCAAATTATATGTGTTACTTTCTTTGAAAGATGCCAATGAAAGCAGCGCTGCGGCGGCGTTGGGTGTTTCTCCTTTTTTTATAAAAGATTATTACGCCGCCGCGCGCAAGTATGATTTCCCTTCCGTAGAAAGAGTCTTGCTTTTATTACACGAATATAATTTAAGAAGCTTAGGGGTGCACAATGGTTCGGCCAATGATGCAGGACTCATGAAAGAATTGGTCGTAAAAATTATGGCATAAACACTTGTTGTGCTTGTGTTCTGTCTGCATTCAACTGCGCTTTTAATTCGTCTAAGCCATTGAACTTGACTTCGCCACGCAGAAATTTTTCTAAACGGATTACTAATTTCTTTCCGTAGATATCTCTATTAAAATCAAAAATATTTACTTCAATCACGCGCTTTTTACCATCCACCGTTGGGCGAACCCCAATATTCATCATGCCCGTAAATGATTCTTCATCCATTGAAATGGAAACAGCATATACGCCATTCGCAGGAATCAATTTTTCTTCGCTGCTGATATGCATATTGGCGGTAGGAAATCCAATGGTACGACCAATCTTATTGCCTTCTACTACCAGGCCTTCAAAAAAATAAGGGTACCCTAAAAAATGATTAACA
>JBKBWE010000114.1:0-7863 GCA_046289145.1 Sediminibacterium sp. | reverse complement strand
ATTGCAAAAGCCAACAATATGACTATTACGCATATTTTTGAAACGCATATCCATGCCGATTTTTTAGCTGGTTCAAGAGAATTAGCTCAATTAACAGGAGCCCAATTGTATTTATCTGATGAAGGTGGAGAAGGATGGGAATATGAATTTCCACATGTAGGATTAAAAGACAATGATGTTGTAAAATTGGGCAACCTTAGTTTTAAAATATTGCATACACCGGGGCATACTCCAGAGAGTATTAGTTTCTTGTTAACCGATCATCCTGCTAGCAATGAACCAGTCATGTTGTTTACCGGAGACTTTGTTTTTGTAGGCGATATTGGAAGACCAGATTTATTGGAAAAAGCAGCTGGAATGGTGGGTACTCAAGATAAAGGCGCAAAGCAAATGTACCAGAGCATCAAGAAGTTTAATGCATTGGCAGATTATATTCAAGTATGGCCTGGTCATGGTGCGGGATCTGCTTGTGGTAAGGCATTGGGTGCTGTGCCAAGTACAACGGTAGGTTATGAGAAAGCGCGTAACTGGGCATTTCAATATCCAACAGATGAGAATGGATTTACAAAGTATTTATTGGCGGATCAACCCGAGCCACCAAAATATTTTGCAATGATGAAGAAGTTGAACAAAGTGGATCGTCCATTATTAACCCAAGTTCCAACTCTTAAAAAGCTGTCTGTTGAAGAAGTGAATTCAAATATGGCTAAAGGAGTAAAGCTGTTGGATGCTAGGCCTAAAACAGAATTTGCAGCTGGTTTTATTCCAGGTAGTTTAAATATTCAAGGGAATAATTCATTTGCTACATGGGCAGGTTGGTTTTTAAATTATGATGAACCTTTCATGATTTTAGCGGATGAGTCTATGTTAGATGATTTAACTAGAAAGTTGATGAGAATTGGCTTGGACAATATTGCAGGATACTTGCCTTCTGTAAACGAATTCACCAATGCTGGTGGTACTTTAGAAAAAGTAAATCTAGTTGAACTACCTGAAGCAAAATTGTTGGCAAATGATTCAACTGTTCAAGTAGTTGATTTACGCGGAGTGGCAGAATTTAATGCTGGTCACCTTAAAGGAGCAGACAATGTATTTGTAGGAACATTGCCTAACAATTTAGATAAAATTAGTAAAGACAAAAAAGTGATGATTCATTGTCAAGGTGGAGATAGAGCTGCTATAGCTTATTCAATCCTTTCAAAAAATGGATTCAAGAATATTGTTAATTATTCTGGAGGTATGAATGAGTGGTTGAATGCCGGCGAACCGGTTGTAGATTAGTGCCTACCAAAGATTAATTAGAGCTGCCTCCCCCGGGCAGCTTTTTTTATGATTATACTCATTTTTTAGCTACTTCTTGTCTTGTAATTTTGTAAAAATTAAAATAGTCAAATGCAATTAAAGTCAACTTTTTTAGCCCTTATTATTTCTTTTTTAGTTGCTTCATGCTCAAATAGTGAAACAGCGTCAACCCCCTCTTCAGCTCCTGTAAAACATGGGTCAACTATGGGGGAAGTTTCTACGGATGCTGTTCCAAAATTCACTCCTGATATGGTTAGCAATAAAAGAGATTTTATTTGTGGTATGCCTGTAACTGCAGGAATTGCCGATACGGCTCATTATAAAGGGAAAGTATATGGTTTTTGTGCGTCAGAATGTAAGGACGAGTTTCTAAAATCTCCTGATACTTATACTGCTAAGAAATAAATTCCATCAAGTGAATATGTAACTTTTGATACCGTGAATCAATTCATTGTTTCAGAAATTTACGCTATAAATAATTACAAAATTTTGGTTATGAAAATTGAACAAATTTATACTGGGTGTTTAGCACAGGGTGCTTACTATATCGTTTCCAATGGGGAAGCTGCAATAGTTGATCCTTTACGCGAAACAAAGCCTTATTTGGATCGATTAACAAAGGATAATGTTCAACTCAAATATATTTTTGAAACGCATTTTCATGCAGACTTTGTGAGTGGTCATGTAGATTTAAGTAAAAAAACTGGAGCTCAAATTGTTTATGGCCCTACAGCAAAAGCTGCATTTGAATGCATTACAGCAAACGATGGCGATTTATTTAAAGTGGGAGATATTACTATTAAAGTATTGCATACACCAGGTCATACCATGGAAAGCAGCACTTTTTTGTTAATTGATGAATCGGGAAAAGAATATTGCATTTTTAGTGGAGATACATTATTTCTTGGAGACGTGGGAAGACCTGATTTAGCGCAGAAGGCAGCTAATATGACTAAGGAAGAATTGGCGGGAATGTTATATGAAAGTTTAATGAATAAAATAATGCCATTGTCTGATGAAATCATTGTTTATCCTGCTCATGGAGCTGGAAGTGCATGTGGTAAAAATATGATGACAGAAACAGTAGACACATTGGGTAATCAGAAAAAAGTAAATTATGCTTTAAATCAGCCAAATAAAGAAAGCTTTATTAAAGCAGTCACTGATGGCTTATTACCTCCCCCTGGATATTTTGGAATGAATGTAGCAATGAATAAGCAAGGGTATGCTTCATTTGATAAAGTATTAACCGATGGAACAAAACCTTTGTCGGTTGAAGCATTTGAAGCAGCAGCAGAAGAAACAGGAGCCCTCATTTTGGATACTAGAGATCCAGATCTTTTTTTCAAAGGTTATATTCCTCAGTCGGTAAATATTGGGTTAAATGGTGACTTTGCTCCTTGGGTAGGTGCTTTAATGGTTGATGTTAATCAACCACTTTTATTGGTTTGTAATGATAACAAACAGGAAGAAGCGGTTACTAGGTTGAGTAGAATTGGATTTGACCATGTGATTGGATTTTTATCTGGTGGATATGAAGCTTGGTTGCAAGCAGGCAAGCCAGTAGATACGATTGAAAGAATTGACGCCAAGTTGTTTGAAGAAAATTATGACCCAATAACTGATCAGGTATTTGATATTAGAAGAGAATCGGAATTTGCAGCAGAGCATATAGAAAATGCCTACAATAAACCTTTGTCTTATATTAATGATTGGATAAAAGATATTGATCCAAAGCAACATTTTTTTATGCATTGTGCAGGCGGATACAGAAGTATGATTGCAGCAAGTATATTACAAGCAAGAGGGTATAGAAACTTTACAGAAATAGCGGGTGGATACAAAGCAATTGTAGATACAGCTATTTCTAAAACTGATTTTGTTTGTCCTTCAAAACTTATGAAAATTTAGTCATTATGAATAACGCACACCATTACGAAGTTGATTTAGTTTGGACAAGCGACAGAAAAGGAACAATTAGTTCTCCTGTATTAAACAGCTCAATTGAAGTAGCTACACCTCCAGAGTTTCCAAAAGGAATTCCGGGAATATGGTCGCCTGAGCATTTATTGGTAGCAGCTGTTAATTCTTGTTATATGACTACTTTTTTAGCCATAGCCGAAAATTTTAAATTGGAGTTTGTTTCACTTGATTGTAAAGCAGTTGGATTATTGGAGCAACCGGAAGGCAAGTACTTAATTACTACTGTACTTCTAAAGCCAGTTTTGGTTATTAAAGAGGAAGCTAATGCAGAAAAGGCAATGCGCGTATTAGAAAAAACAGAAAAAGCCTGTTTGATATCTAATTCAATCAAAGCAACCATAAAATTAGATGCTGTAGTAAAAGTTTCACACTCCTAATTAATGCTGTAGTGATGGATAAGCCCTTTGCATATATACTGGTTCTAATCCAATTCTCTTCAATTGGTTGGTTGGTGCAGTCGGCTTATCCATTTAATTTAAATATAATCGGTCTTATTCTTGCTATGGTTGCTGTTGTGCTAGTTTCATGGTCATTATGGGTAATGCGAATTAGTAAAATTCGAATTTTACCAATGCCACATTTAGAAGCAAAGTTAATAACTAGTGGTCCGTACCGTTTATTGAGGCATCCAATGTACACAGCTGTATTGTTATTTACTGCTGGCATTAGTATTACCTATTTTCAATGGTATAATTTGTTTATTTGGCTGTTATTATTACTCGTTTTACTAATTAAACTTCATTGGGAAGAGCGAATGCTCAGTCAGCGGTTTCCCCAATACCAAGATTACCAGCAGCATTCATATAAGTTGATCCCCTTTATTTTTTAGCCTATCTAGGTAACTTTTGTTACCAAAAAGAGCTCAATATAATTCTACCTTGCTTGCTATTAGCCAAATATGCAAGGATTAAAAGAAAATAAAACCCAGTTTCTATTATTGGTATTGGTTAATGCCTTTGTAGGTGCAATGGTTGGTATGGAGCGATCAATTTTACCTGAATTTGGCAAAACCATATTCTCTTTATCAGCAGCATCTGCACTAACTAGTTTTATTGTAGCTTTTGGAATCAGTAAGGCAATAAGCAATTATGCAGTAGGAATTTTATCTCGAAAATTTACCCGGAAACAAATATTAGTGGCTGGTTGGTTATTGGCATCTCCAGTCCCGTTTATTTTAATGTATGCCAATCATTGGAACTGGATTATACTTGCAAATATATTTTTAGGGATAAGCCAAGGCCTTACTTGGAGTACTACTGTAGTAATGAAAATAGATTTAGTTGGAAACAAGAATAGAGGGTTGGCTATGGGAATTAATGAGTTTGCTGGTTATTTATCTGTTGGATTGGCTGCATTTATCTCTGCACAAATTGCTTCGCA
Organism: Sediminibacterium sp.; assembly: GCA_046289145.1. Taxonomy (GTDB): domain Bacteria; phylum Bacteroidota; class Bacteroidia; order Chitinophagales; family Chitinophagaceae; genus Sediminibacterium. The sequence goes on along the minus strand of JBKBWE010000114.1, from coordinate 3,198 downwards.
ATTTGGATATGCATTTTATCCTTTTATTCCAGGTTTATTTTTTGTTTTAGCAGGATTGGTGATTTCACTTTTTTGGGTAAAAGATACTGCGCCATTTATTCAATCAGAAACAACAAATAGTACTATCCCTTTACTAAATAATATTTGGGCATCCACAACTTTGAAGCACCGCAATTTAGGTTCGGTAACTTTAAATGGGTTAGTGAATAATTTAAATGATGGGGTAATGTGGGGACTGGTTCCAATTCTGCTTATTCAACGATCTTTCAGCATTGCAGAAGTAGGATTTGTAGCTGGCATTTATCCAATGATTTGGGGCGTTTCTCAACTATTTACAGGAAAAATGGGGGATCATTTTTGTAAAAAACAATTGATAACATTCGGTATGTTAATGCAAGCATTGGCCATTGTTTTATTGGTGTTTTTTTCCTCTTTTGCTGGCGCGATTATAGCTGCCGTTTTACTCGGGTTAGGAACAGGGTTGGTTTATCCTAATTTTTTAACTGTTGCAGCCGAAAATGCACACCCAACTCAAAGAGCTGAAATAATGGGAGTGTTTAGATTTTGGCGAGATGGGGGCTATGTCATTGGGGCTTTATTAAGTGGTTTCTTGGCAGATTGGATGGGTTTGAATTGGGCTTTGTACACTGTTGCAGCTATAACAGCTGGAGCAGGTATAGTGGCAAATATTAGAATGTGCTGTACGTTAAAACTGTTTTGGCGCTCACAGGAGTGTATGCCAGCTGTGTAACCTTTGTTACCAATTTGCCCGTTTTGCTATTCTACATTTGTATTCAATTAATAGCCAGGTTTATGAAAGAAGTAATTTTAAACAATTGGAGTTTTATGAGAGTAATTCGCTTGCTGGCAGGTATTGCAATCATTATACAGGCAATTGCCAATAAAGATGCCATATTTGGAGTGGCGGGTTTTTTATTCACGATTATGGCCCTTTTTAATACGGGTTGTTGCGGAACAGGAGGTTGTTACACACCCATGAAAAAAACATCAAAAACAACAGAAGAAATCAGTTATGAAGAAGTGGTTAAATAAGAATAAACTTTACTTGATAGGGTCTTTGTTAGGCGCTATTGGAGGCTACATTTATTGGCAACAGATTGGTTGCGATTCAGGAACATGCGCAATTACATCGAAGCCGCTGAATAGTACACTCTATGGGGCAATGATGGGGGCATTAATGTTAGGAATGTTTAAAAAAGAAGAAAAAACAAAAACGGCAAATCAATAAAATATTTTGTTATGACATTTAATGAAATGATACAATCGGATAAACCTGTTTTAGTAGATTTTTTTGCAGAATGGTGTGGCCCATGTAAAATGATGTCGCCTATTTTGAAAGAAGTGAAAGACAGTTTAGGAGACGAAGTCACCATTATTAAAGTGGATGTAGACAAGAATCCACAGGCAGCAGCTGCTTACCAAGTTCAGGGTGTTCCAACCTTAATTGTTTTTAAAAAAGGAGAAGCTGTTTGGAGACAAAGCGGAGTAGTTCCTAAAGCTGGATTAGTCAATATTTTACAACAATTTAAATAATAAAGTCATGAGTATATTTAGTCAATTATTTGGAGGAGGTGCTTCTGTAGATTTAAAGTCTATAATAGCTGAAGGTGCTTTTTTAGTAGACGTAAGAACTCCTGGAGAGTTTGCAGATGGTAACGTTAAAGGGTCAGTTAATATTCCTCTTGACAACCTAACAAAGGAAATTGCACGATTCCAAGACAAGAAAAATATCATTGTTTTTTGCAGAAGTGGTAATAGAAGTGGTATGGCAAAATCATTGCTTGAGCAACAAGGGTTTAAGAATGTTATTAATGGAGGTACTTGGCAAAATGTAGCCCAATTTGTTCACTAACCAAAATAATGAAAATGGAAACCTTGAAAATTTTAATTCCAACTGATTTTTCTGTACAATCTGAATTTGCCTATTTGATGGTAAAAAAATTAGACGAAAAGATAAATACAGAAATACATTTTTTACATGTTTTAGCTGTGCCAGATACGGTTACCATGGATTCAACAGGTAAAATAAATACTTGTGGCGAGATTGATGTGGCTTATGTAGAAAAGCAAAAAGAAATAGCAGAAAGGAAATTAGCAAATTTAAAAACCCTTTATGGATCAGCAATAAACGCTCATTTATTATTGGGTAAAACTACTGATGCTATAGTAGATTTTGCTCAATCTACAAAGATGGATTTAATAGTGATGGGTACTAAGGGCGCTTGGGGATTAAAGGAAAAAATTTCGGGAACAGCCACACAAATGGTTGCTCGAAAATCTACAATTCCAGTATTGTCATTGATGTGTGATCGATCTGATTTAACTATCAATCATTTATTATTGGTTCACGATTTTTCAAATCCAGCTGCAGAAAATTTAACGTTGATGCACAAGATTTTGAGAGCATTTAATCCAACACTACATTTATTACAAATAGTTTCTGGAGAAGTTGCGCTGGTTAAAACAACTATTGAATTAAATATGCAACAATTTGCTAACTTAAATTCAATTAACAAATTTGAATGTCATATCATAAACGATAAAGATGTTGAAAATGGAGTAATTCATTTTAACCAGATGAATAATATGGATATGATTTGTATAGGTACTCATGGAAAAGGAGGGATGCTTCATCAGAGTGCTACAGAAAAATTGATTAATCACTTATTTAAACCTATTATTTCTTTTCATTTAAAATAATAACTTATTCATATGCTTGAATTAATTACCCAAACCTGGGCTTGGTGGTTCTCTGGAGCCATGATTGCCGGCATTATGTTTTTCCTTTTATATTTTGGACAGTCTTTTGGATTCTCTTCTAATTTGCGCACTATTTGTGCAGCCGCAGGATTAGGCAAGAAAACCAAATTCTTTGATTTTAACTGGAAAACACAAACCTGGAATATTGTTTTTTTAATTGGGTCTATTATTGGTGGTTATATTGCCTCCCAATTTTTATCTAATGGGCAACCTGTTGAAATATCAACAGCTACCATTAACGACTTAAGTAAAATGGGTATTGCAGCTCCAGCATCTATGCAACCTCAAGAGTTGTTTGGTTGGGATGCTGTATTTAGTATAAAAGGCTTTTTAATTTTGGCTTTTGGTGGTTTGATGGTTGGATTCGGTTCACGCTATGCAGGAGGATGTACATCAGGACATGCTATTAGCGGCTTA
>JBKBWE010000113.1:0-7941 GCA_046289145.1 Sediminibacterium sp. | reverse complement strand
ATTTTTTTAACCGATATTTTTCTAACTGCTGCGGATCAGCTACACGTACCTTTTGATTGTTCATTAAATCGTCATGAATCATAAGTGTAATAGTATCCCATATTGCCCCTTCCCTCCAGATTGGCTTCATTTTATCTTTTTCCCATTTCAATAATTGATTTTTGATTTTTGCATAAACTACTGGCTCTGAACCACGCAAATCCTTGGTTTCTCCTGGATCATTCTCCAAATTGTATAATCGATCGCCCAATCCGTTAACTTGAATTAATTTATATTGATGATATCTAACTGCTGCTTCAGCATCTTTTCTCCAAAACAATAGTTCATGTGGAGCACCTGTTTGTTTTCCTTTTAGAAAGGGAAGTAAGCTCACCCCATCTAGACCTTTATGATTTATTTTATCTACTCCAGCAGCTTCTAATGCTGTTGGGAAAATATCCAATGAAGAACTCAAGCCATTATATTTTTGATGCTTAAAATGCTTTGGCCAACTTACCAAAAAAGGAATACGATGTCCAGCTTCAAATTTGTTTCCCTTAAAGCCTTTTAATGGAAAGTTTATGGATTGATTATTAAATGCCCCTCCGTTGTCACTTAAAAAAAAGATCAGGGTATTATCAAAAATGCCTTGTTGCTTTAATTCATTAATCATATTTCCAACTGCTCTGTCTAGAGCAAAAGTCATAGCTGCCAATTTTTGTCTTGGATGATTGGCAAACTTTTGCATATCAGCATCCGTAGCTTCCATTGGCGTATGAACCGCATTAGGAGCCCAATACATAAAAAAAGGTTGTTGTTTATTTTTTTGTATATACTCAACTGCTTTATTGCCTAAGACATCTGTTAGGTACCCATCAAAAGGTACCTGCTGGTGATTTTCAAGTAACGCATTTTTGGATCCAGCCCTATCATCTTTATTGGGCTGATAATAGTAACTTCTACCTCCACTTAAAAAACCATAATAGTACTCAAATCCTTTTGCCAATGGATGTTGATCAGCATTAAACCCTATATGCCACTTACCAAAAGCTGCAGTGGAATATCCTTTAGCTTTTAATAGTTTAGGTAATATCACTTGAGCAGTATCCATTCCTGTATAACCCTCCCCTTCGTTACACTCATACCCAAATCTTTGCTGGTATTTTCCAGTTAGCAATCCCGCTCTAGAAGGACTACATACCGTAGCGCTAACATGTGCATCAGAAAATATCACTGATGAACTTGCTAATAAATCTAAATTGGGTGTTTGCAAATCTTTTGAACCCATGAATCCAAAGTCGGCATATCCAGCATCGTCAATTAATATGATAATTATATTAGGTTTTGTAGTATTGGTGATCGGGGTAAACGAAGTAGTAAAAACCCATAATCCTATCATTAAAAATGACAATAATCCGATTGTGACTACTATTGCTTTCTTATTTTTAAGCCGAACTTTCATTAGTATTTTATTGCTTAGGCATTTTTAATTTATTGTATTGTTCTTCTTGACTTAATCCCAAAAAAATAGGGGCAATGGTATTGGCTAACCATTTTTTTCTTTGTGCTTCAAAACTGTTTAACAATGCTTTATTTTGCTCAAGTATATTTTTCTCTTCCCCGATATCCAATTTCAAATTATAAAATTGCCAACTGGTATCTCGTATAATTACTTCCTTTAAGCCTGACTGATGTAATACAGCATAGCTCTTTTGATCGAACTGTCGCCAAAACAAATATTCGTGAGGCGCATTTTTTTGTTTTCCTTTTATAAAAGGAATCAGATTTACACCATCTAAATAATTTTTTGGTTTTTCTGTTGTTACAATATTAGCAGCAACTGTAGCAAATATATCCAGTGATATAACCGCTTGATCATACTTTGTATTTGGCAAAATTTGTTTGGGCCATTGCATAGCAAATGGCACCCTTATTCCACCTTCATATAATGAACTTTTTCCCGCTCTTAGCACCCCGTTATTACTAGCATTATCAGATTCTGGACCTCCATTATCAGATAGAAAAATAACGATTGTTTTCTCAGCCAATTTTAGTTCTTGTAATTTATCTAATATTGAACCAACACCATCATCAACTGCGCTTACCATTGCTGCATATGTTTTTCGTTTCTTGTCTTTGATATGCTCAAATCTATTTAAGTATTTAGGCGTTGCTTGAATAGGGTTATGAGGCGCATTGTATGCCAAATACAAAAAGAAAGGTTGTTCGCTATTTTTTTCAATAAAACTGACTGCTTCTCTGGAGAATGCATCGGTTAAATATTCAGTTTCCTCTACACTTGTTTCGTTTCTAATTAACTTTGTTCTATAACTCTGCGCTTCATTTTTTGCACTATCCTGATGAGCAATATCAAATTCATTGGGAAAATAACGATGTCCACCACCTAAGAATCCAAAGAACTGATTAAACCCTCTATTCCAAGGCCTGAATTGTTCATGAACCCCCAAATGCCATTTTCCAATTCCCATGGTATTGTACCCAGCTTTTTGCAAAAATTCAGGTAAAGTTTGCTCTGTGAGTGGCAAGCCAATGGTAGAATCAAAAGGTCTATATAGAGGATTACGGCTGTATCCAAATCGGTCTTGGTAACGACCAGTTATCAACCCAGCTCTACTTGGGGCACATACCGCAAAACTGACGTAACCCTGACTAAATACTACCCCGTTTTTAGCAATGCGATCTATATGTGGAGTAGGAATATCTTTGGAACCATTAAAGCCTACATCGGCATAGCCTTGATCGTCTGTAACAATTAAAATGACATTAGGGTTAGACTTATTGGGTTTAGGTAATTCAATAGCACCTAAATCTGGCTGATCGGTAATTGCATTTCCTAAAATATCTTTCTCTATTTTTAAACCAATTCTTAAACCAATGCTATCATTGGGTAAACGTTGAATTTGAATTCCTTTGTTTTGAACTAATGGAATATTAAGTGGGGAATAATCTACTAATGCTAGACCAGCTTTATTTTTAAAATTGGGATTCCCGTAATGAGGAGCAGCATCTTTAAATGGAAAATTATCAGGCCAATTATTGGCACGTAAAAAAAGATTGTTATTGAATACTACATTGGGTATACCATCTGTATCTATTTCTTTTTTCTTTTGATCGCCCGCCACTGGTTGAGCTGCTGCTTCAAAATAAAAAATATTATTTGCAATCAATACCCCATCAGCACTGCTACTGGCTGCTATTTTAGGCGTAATATGTTTAGCAACATAAATGGTATTATTATAAAAATAGCTATTGTATGGACCAGCATTTTTCTTTTGATCGCCAACATAACCACTTAACCAAAATGTTTTACCTTCTTGAAATGCCCCATTCTCCCCTTTAATTCTATGACCATCATTTATGCTGATATTGTATCGATAAGCACAGTTGTAGTTGTTCCCTAATATTTCACAAAATCCTCCAGCATTATTTGCACTTAGATTGTATTGAATAATAATATCGTTACAATTGTAATCAATATGAACACCAGCCGAATCTCCTGGCCCATTGGCATTTTCAAAGCGATTATGCTCAATTACAAAATTGGAGCAACTCCAGGTCCATAAACCACTTCCCCTACCCCAGTTTCTGCTATCGGTAATTGAGCCAGAATAATTAATAGTATTATGGTGAATATGCGCATTATTAACTCCAGAGAATTGCATTCCAGGTCCGCCAGTATTGCTTACAGCACAATTGGCAATCTCCAACTGCATTATTCCATTTTTAGTGGCTGTTGCTTTTAATCCTGTATGGCTCACATTATAAATGGTTGTTTTGAGTACTTTGATATTACTCAATTTCGCTTGCTTGGTATTATTTATGATTCTTATTCCCCACCCATAACTTTGGGTGCCATTTGCAGATTTTGTTTCCGCTGCAGATCTTGTAAAACCTGGTTGATTAAAATAAATATCATGCACTTTCAAATCGGTCAATACAATATTTTCCTGCGACTCTTCTTTAGTAATTTCAACTAATATACCACATTTCATTGCCGACTTATTAGTAGAGTCTGTTTTTGGATAAGGTATCAGCCCTGTAAATTCAATCCCTTTTATGACAAGATGAGAACTATTTTGTATTAACAATGCATTCAATTGATTACCTGCATCAATGACTGGCCGATCTGTTTTACCTTTATAGATATAGCTAGAAACTACAATTGGTTGCTTTAAGCTTCCTTTACTATTTTTTATAGCCAGCATACCAATAAATTTTTGTCCTGTAGCAAAAAGAATAGAGTCTCCTGGCTTTAGCTGTATTAAATTAACTGGGTCAATTGATTGAAATGCTTGTTTTGAGTTAGTACCCTTATTGCCATCTTTGCCAGTTTCATTATTGATATAATAATTAGTAGCGTTTGAGGAATAACTAAAAAATAAAATAGCTACAAAAAATAAAATAATATGATGCTTCATTGATACAATCGTTTAACAAGGTTGATTCAACCATGCGTTACAGATACAATCTATTAAAGCTAAAATCATTTTTGGTTAAAGACAACACTTCAACCTTCAAAAAAGGGGGGTAAAATAGTCATTTAATACCAGTTGTCGGTTCTAAATGAAGATGCAGGTAATCCCTGGATATTGAAGAAACTTCCTTCTGCAAAGCTTTTAAAACAATAACGAACACTTACAGGATTTTTAACAGCTTCACTCCATACAGTAATACTGCCATTTTTGTCTTTAGTAAAAATGGCTTGTGCTGGATAAAATATTTTGTCTTCACCTGCAATTTCAAAGTTTATTAAAGGTTTCCCAAAACTGTTTAATCCTAATTCGGCATACTTAAATGAAACAATTGCCTTGCCATCATTGGAAATCTTTATATCATCATAAACAGGGCCACTATAAGTAATTCCTTTCAATTGATAATCTTTTGCCAGTGCCCAATAAGCCAAACGATTACCTACTGCTTCTTTTTGTGCTGGATGAATATTATTTTTTTCTCCAATGTCCATTGTAACTGCCATCCCAATATTTTTTTCGGCCAACATGGTTTTCAATTGTGCCTCTCTTAAAAAAGCAGCGTTGGCTTTTCCACCTTCTACTGGTGCAATTTGAACAAAATAAAAAGGAAAATCCCCTTGTTGCCATTGTGTTCTCCAAGATTGAATCATTGTTGAAAATAAAGATTGGTATTCATATGCATTCTCGCGATTGGATTCCCCTTGGTACCAAAGTACTCCTTTGATGGTATATCCAATATATGGATGCAACATAGAATTATAAAGAATGGTTGGTGTTCTATTGGGTTCAGCAATGGGCATTGAAACTGGAATTTTTTTATCCGGGAAACCAGCCAAACTTTGCGCATCCATCCAACTTTCTATAGTAGAAGCCCCCCAAGCAGACTGAATAATGCCAATAGGAATGCCCAAAACAGATTGTAATTTTCTTGCAAAAAAATAAGCGGTAGCACTAAAATTTCCTGTTGTTTCTGTACTCGCAGACTTCCATGAACCTGTTGAATTATCCAAAGGAGTTAAACTTACTGCTCTTGGAGTATTGAAAAATCTGATTGAGTTATTGGTGGAATGTAAAATGGCTTCATTGCTTCCAATAACTGGCTGATTGGCATATCCTTTTACAGGCATTTCCATATTTGATTGGCCTGAACAAAACCATACTTCACCTACAAGCACATCATTTAATGTAATAGTACTAGTACCTTTTATTTCTATACTAAAAGGCCCACCCGCTGAAGGAGTGGGCAATTGAATTTTCCATTTACCATTTGCATCTACTACTGTTGAGGCCGATTTTCCCCAACTCGCTTTAATAGTAATTTTTTTATTGGGATTATCATTGCCCCAAATAGCTGCAACGGTTTGTTGTTGCAGTATCATATGGTCACTAAAAAATCCAGGAACCTTCGTTTGAGAAAAGGACTGATTATGTATTAGAATAAATAAAAAAATGCAATATTTTTTCATATAGAACAAACTTATTTTTTTTGATAAAGTCTTACGTAATCTATGTAATAATTGGAGGGCAATATGGTTTTTTCTAAACTACCTCCTCTATTTCCTCCCATAGCCAAATTCAATAATAAATAGTGGGGCTGTCTAAATGGGTTTTTACCATCCGATTTATTAATGGTTGTATTTACATCTATTTCATTTAAAAATACGCCATCTAAAAAAATATGCATTGTATTTTCATCCCATTCCCAAGTCCAAATATGGAATTGATTTGCCCAAGTTGGACCACCTAATGAATCGATAGATACAGAAGCCCCATCCCATATGGCTTTGAATCTTTCTTTTTCTGCATGAGCATAATTGGCTAAAATGCGATTGTCGTAATACTCCATAATATCTACCTCGCCATTTGAAGGCCATTCGCCAGAAACACCAACGGTCCATATTGCAGGCCATAAACCGGTTTGAGCATCAATCTTTGCCCTTACTTCCAATTTTCCGTATTGAAAAGCGTGGGATTTTTGCATTACTACACTAGAAGAAGTATAATCAATAAACTCCCTATTGGTTTTCCAATTATTACTACCAGCTATATAGTTCGGATTAGGTTTTCGTTCTTTTTTTCCGGTGATTATTAAATTACCACTTTGGCAAATAGCATTTTCTTTTTGATACCATTGAATTTCCTGATTTCGAACAAACCCGTTTTCGTATTTCCATTTTGTAGTATCTAATAAACCGTCTTTATTGAATTCATCTGACCATACTAATTTATACCCAGATTTAATTTCTTGTGATTCAAGACTATTAGAATAGAATAAAGCAGTAAAGCAAATAAGAACAATCAATTTCATTGAGTAATGTTTAGGTATTATAAAAATACCTAAACAAAAAATAGAATAAGCAACACAAAGTTCAACAATGTGGTACAAATACTTCAAATGAGGAATACATTAGAGTTCTAATTTCCAATTATACAAAAGTGGAGTTTCACTCATCTTTTTGAAATTATTTTTTTCTAGCACTTTAAATGATGCAAAATTAGATTTTGATGTAGAAGCAACAATTGATTTTACTAAAGCTTGAGTCTTAGCCCATTCAATTATTCCTCCAACAATTTCAGTCATATACCCTCTTCCTTGGTATTCATTATAAGTTCCGTATCCAATTTCAATTTCTCCTAATTCATTGGGTTCTCCAATTATACATAAATCGCCCACCATTGAATTTTCTGCTATTGAAATTGCTGTCCAAAGTGTTGAAAATAAATAGTTTTTGGTTTTATCGGCAACATTAGGGATAATAGTGTTTTCTAAAGCCTCTTTTAGTTCGTCTGAAATTATTCTCGAACTTGGATTTAAATTCAATTCTTTTTCCAAGGAATTATTGCATTTAGCATACTTAATAGGTTGATTAAACGTCAGAGGTATTATTTTTAGTCTTTTTGTATTAATCATAAATTGTTTATTACTACTCGCCTGCTATTATATCTTTCTCCGCTTGTTTACTAATTGCCATTCGATGCAATATAATTTTTTCATTTTCTTTATCTGCAGTTAATTCAACCCATCCATTAAAACGTTGGTCATTTTTATAAACCTGAAAAGGCATGTATTTCTTCCCTCTATCAACCCAGTTACCGCGCCAAAGTATAGTGCCAGTTGCAAATTCATTTCTTTCCATCAAAATAATTTCAGAAGCATTGTACCAATTACTTTCATTAAAGTTTTCCAGTTTGATACTATCACTTTGACTCAATGGAAAAATTTGCTCGTTAATATTTACAGCTAAAGAAGTATTAATACTAGATACTACTATAAATTGGCGTTTATCTACAGCATAAATTCGATCTCCAACCAACTGTACGCCAAAAAATAAGTCAGCTCTATTGTCATTGTTCACATCTAAAGTTGCACCACTTTGCTGGTATTTTATTTCTCGATTATTTAAATTAGTATAGTTCATTTCTACAATTGGTTTTGGTTGTAGAGGAGTTGGAACAGTAATGGTTTTTT
>JBKBWE010000112.1:0-7943 GCA_046289145.1 Sediminibacterium sp. | reverse complement strand
ATCCGTATAATTTATATGAACATAGATCAGATCAAAAAAATTCTTGGGTTAAAAAAAGCGATTATTTCGCTGGAGAATAAAATATTTAACCTCGTTTCCTTCATGGTATTTATTGCCATGATTATTAGCCTCGCTAGTAATATTCTACTCGAAAGAGATACTTTATTACTAACCATGATTCTATGTTTAGCAATGATTTCATACTATGTTTTTTATATTTCTAGATACCAAGAAAAATTTGTTCCCGTAGGAGTTATTTATATTGTATTTAGCCTTCTATTTTTTGTACCCATCTGGTTTAGCAATGGAGGAATAGAAGGGCCTACTAAAACAGCTTACTTAATGAGTGTTGTAGCGGCCATGATGATACTCCCAAAGAGATTCCACTTACCTTTTATAATCATCACTATACTTTTAATTATTGGCTTGTATGTATTAGAAATAAAAAACCCAGAATGGCTAACAGCTTATCCTTCTAATGAAATCAAGCAAATAGATATTCTAATTACCACCATTCTGTATCTAATCATAATAGCTGTAAGCGTTAGCTTGTATAAACGTACTTATGATATTGATCGAAATAATTTAATTAAAAAATCTAACGATTTAGAAGAATCCAAAGAATATTTATCTGAAACAAAACAACAAGCAGAAGCTGCAACAAAAGCGAAATCAAGGTTTTTAGCTAATATGAGCCATGAAATCAGAACCCCTTTAAATGGCATTATTGGCACCATCGATTTATTACAGCATACCCCGCTAAATGCTGAGCAAGAAGAATTAATGCTTTCATTAAAATCTAGTAGTACCCATCTGCTAGAGATTGTAAATGACGTTTTAGATATTTCAAAAATTGAAGCAGATAAATTAGAGTTGTTTGAAGGCCCATGCAATTTGCAAAACATTGTACAACAGGTAACTGCAATTAGTAGCCCTCGTTTAATGGCACTCAAAAAAAATATTATACTAAGCTCTGCCATTCATCCCTCTGTTGAAAATGAAATTATTGCCGACGAAAGCAGAATTAAGCAAGTATTGATTAATCTATTAGGTAACGCAATAAAATTTACTGAAAACGGAAGCATTAAACTTGATGTGACGGCTAATCATATTGATGAGTCTTTGCAAGAACTTCATTTTGCTGTTTCAGATACAGGAATAGGCATCAGCGAAGAAAATATTCAAACCTTATTCATTCCATTTAATCAAATTGATTCTACAGCAACTAGAAAATTCAGTGGCACTGGTTTAGGATTATCCATTTGTAGAAAAATTATAGAAGAAATGGGAGGTAGAATTTGGGTGGAGAGTCAAGTTGGCAAAGGATCTACTTTCAAATTTATTATTCCTGTTCAAGTAAATTTGGTTAGAAAAAACCAGCAACAACCACAAAGAAATACGGCCGGTACCATTAGTGGTACAGAGATAAAGCCATTGAAAATGCTGGTTGCCGAAGACAATAATATGAACCAATTGTTGGCAACTAAAATGTTTAAAAAAATTGGTTATATCATTGAAATTGCCAACAATGGTAAAGAAGCAGTTGAAATGACTGCTAAATTCGATTACGATTTGGTTTTCATGGATATTCATATGCCTGAAATGGATGGAATTGAGGCAACCGAAAAAATATTAACCAGTGGAAAAGCAAAAATTCCAATTATCATTGCAATGACGGCCAATGCAGTTAAAGAGGCTGAGGCTGAATACCTTCAGTTAGGCATGAAAGACATTGTAACCAAACCATTCACCATTGAACAACTCAGAAAGGTTCTGGAGAAATGGGCTTATTAAGCCAACTCTATTTAGCCTATTTTTTATCACTAGTTTGTTTCTTTTTACTTTGCCAGCAAACAAAGTGCCCCGTGTATATTGGCTCAATATTCCCCATTTCGATAAAATAATACACGCAGGTATATTTGCTGTTTTATGTATCACAGCCTATTTGTGGTTATCCCATCATTTTGCTTCATCGGAAAAGAAAATAGCCCTAATAATTGTATTGCTAATGGCAATTTATGGGGTTGCAATAGAATTTATTCAAGCTGAATTAATTGAAGGCAGATCATTTGAAAAATTAGATATTCTAGCAGACTTTACTGGGTGTATCATTTTTCTGCTAGCAAGGCCTTTATTAAAGCGGATTATTGGCTAGCACTAGATAGTTCTAAAAAAAGTCGGCCCCTGTAGAAACAGGGGCCTCAACCAAAACTAACTGCTTATGAGAAAAATTTAAATCATTTTGTATTTCTTATATAAATCCAAACCTCGTGCCAATTTGAACATTCATCTGTTAATGATTCTCTAATGATTTGTTCTATATATAAGACTCATCAATATTCAATCTGTTTAATAAAGAACTGTTAAATAGCTTGAACACTTATGCAGCATTAAGTTACGGATGATATTTGATAATTCCACTATCGCATAAGTTAATTTTTTTTAACATACCGGACTATTGGTATTGTGAAATGTATAAATTTGAACAATGCCTTACATTAACCTAAATGACAGCTTAAATTTACTTTCTAAACTTACATTAAGACGTTTCTGGAATGGATTAAAGGTTTACACTAGTTTTAATCTCTCAAAATTGATTTCCAAACCCATTCAATGGGGAATGCCTGTTTCAATTTCATTTGAGCCTACCACTTCTTGTAATTTAAGGTGTCCAGAATGCCCAAGTGGACTTCGAGAATTTACTAGACCAACTGGCATGCTTCAAAAGAACTTTTTTCAAGAAACAATTGATGAAATAGCCCAAGATATACTTTACCTGATTTTTTACTTTCAAGGCGAACCCTATTTGAATCCCCAATTTTTGGAGATGGTCAAATATGCCAACCTGAAAGGTATTTATACTGCTACTTCAACAAATGCCCATTACTTAAATGATGAAAACGCAAGAAAAACAGTAGAAAGTGGTCTTGATAGATTAATTATTTCAATTGATGGAACCACCCAAGATGTATATCAGCAATATCGTGTTGGAGGCAAGCTTGAAAAAGTTATTGAAGGCGCTAAAAATATTGTTAAATGGAAAAAACAATTAAATAGTAAAACCCCTTTTGTATTTTTTCAGTTTTTAGTGGTAAAACCTAATGAGCACCAAATTGCTGATATAAAAGCACTCGGTAGAGAAATTGGAGTAGATCAAGTTAGGTTTAAAACTGCTCAAGTATATAATTATCAAGAAGATCCCAATAACCTAATTCCAACAAATAATAAATATAGTAGATATAAGAAAGATGCTTCTGGGAAAATGAAGGTGAAAAGCGGTTTAAAAAATTATTGTTGGAAGCTTTGGCACGCAAATGTAATTACTTGGGACGGATTAGTTGTTCCCTGTTGTTTTGATAAAGACGCCATGCACCAGTTAGGCAATTTAAAAAGCCAAAGTTTTAAAGAAATATGGAAAAATGGTAATTACCACCAATTTAGAACTGAGTTATTAAATAGTAGAAAAAACATTGATATCTGTTCAAATTGCAGTGAAGGCCTAAGTGTATGGGAAGATTAAGGGGATTGTTTGTACATTCGTTTACACGATGCATTATATGGGAATAGAAAAAGATATCCAACAAGAAAACTTCAGAAGTATTTACCAGAAACTTTCTATTAATCTAATTTTTTCTAATAACTGGATTACTGAAAAAATTAAATTGGTGTTACAAGAAGAAGATATCACCCATCAACAATACAATATTCTAAGAATTTTAAGAGGAAGCAAGAAACCTTTGAGTACCCTTCAAATAAGGGAACGTATGCTCGATAAAATGAGTGATACAAGTAGAATTGTTGAAAGGTTAGTTAAAAAGGATTTGGTTGAAAAAAAGGTTTGTGATACCGATAAAAGATTAGTTGATGTTCGTATTTCTCAAAACGGCTTAGATGTTTTGAAAAGATTGGATGAAAAAAATGGGGAGTTGGATGCCATTTTAGAAAACTTATCTCCTAAGGAAGCTGCTCAATTAAGCGATTTATTAGATAAAATGAGAGAGCCCATTTAAACAGATAACTTATCTTTAATGTATGAAAAACCAGACGCACTTTATCCTTGCGATCTTATATATCCTATTTGCAAATACTTTAATTGCACAATCTTCACCCAATTATGAATTTAGAGGAGTTTGGATTGCAACAGTCGAAAATATTGATTGGCCGGCGAAAAAAAATCTTTCCGTTGCAGAACAAAAAGCCAGTTTTACACGATTGTTAGATTTGCACCAGTCAAATGGAATGAACGCTGTTGTAATGCAAATTAGACCAACTGGTGATGCATTTTATCCCTCTCAATATGAGCCATGGAGTGAGTATTTAACTGGCAAACAAGGTTTACCACCCAACCCTTACTACGACCCCCTTGAATTCATGATTGAAGAAACACATAAAAGGGGTATGGAGTTTCATGCATGGCTAAACCCTTACCGAGCTGTTTTTAATGTGTTTAAGTCTTCTGTTGCCCCTTCACATATCACTAAAATACATCCCGACTGGTTTGTTGTATATGGAGATAAAAAATATTTCAATCCTGGATTACCAGAAGTAAGACAACATACTGTTAGAGTAGTGAAAGACTTATTAACCAGGTATGATTTAGATGCCATACATATGGACGACTATTTTTATCCATATCGTATTGCTGGCAAAGAATTTCCTGACCAAAAAACATTTGAAAAGTTTGGTGGCGGTCTTACAAAAGACAGTTGGAGAAGAAGTAATTGTGATAGTATTATTGTTGATATTCATAGCACCATTAAAAATATTAATCCTAGGGTAAAATTTGGCATCAGCCCTTTTGGAGTTTGGAGAAATAAAAGCCAAGATCCTATGGGAAGCGATACCAAAGCTGGGCAAACCAATTATGATGATTTATATGCAGATATTTTGCTTTGGCTAAGTAAAGGTTGGATAGATTATGTTACACCACAACTATATTGGGAACGTGGTCATAAATTAGCTGATTATGACGTGCTATTAAAATGGTGGAATGAAAATGGATATGGAAAACATATTTATATTGGGCATGGAATCTATAGGGGAGGAAGTAATGATGCATGGAAGAATAAGAATCAGATTCCTGAACAAATTCAGGCACTAAGAAAATATACAACTACTCAGGGTAGCATCTATTTTAGTAGTAAGACTTTCGAAAAAAATTTGAACGGATGGAATGACAGTTTAAGAAACAACTATTATCGACATCCAGCATTAGTTCCACCAATGTCGTGGATAAATAACGATGCCCCCGATCAACCTAGTATCATTCAAAAATCAAATAACGTAACCATAGCCTATAACGGCCACTTAAAGATTAAGGGTTTTGGCATTTTTAGTGTTCCCGTGGGTAAAGAAGTAAAGTTTATAAATAGTCAACTTCTTCAAATAATTGTAACCAACAAAGAAGCAACTATTAATTTGAATAATATTCCCGACGTAAATGGGAACAAACTTTACATTGCCACTATAGACATTAATAATAATGTAAGCGCTTTAAAAGAGTTGAAATAACTACCCAAAAATGACTTTATTATCGGCTCCTGGCCATTTGCCAAAACGATTTTCTACTGCCTTATAACGATGATTGAAAATTCCGCTTAATTGACTTTTTACCATAATCACTTGGGCAATATCCCCCAAAAACCAAAGCGGAAGTTTATAGTGTACAATATCAGTCATTTCTACACCCCCTTCTATTTCTTTAAAGTGGTGTTGGTGATGCCACATTGTGTATGGGCCAAAACGTTGCTCGTCTACAAAAAACTTTTTATCGGTAACATGGGTAATTTCTGTCATCCAATAAAGAGGTATACCTAGAATTGGCTTAACCGTATATTCTATAATTTGACCAGGGTACATGGTTGGTCCATGGTGCTTACTAATAATATTGAAACCTAAATTAGCTGGGGTAATTTCCTTCAAATTGTCTGGTCTACTAAAAAAATCCCAAGCCTGTTCTAAGCTGATGGGCATTTTTTGAACTGTTTTTATGCTATACACTTTTGACATAATAACATAATAACAGCATTACAGTAATAAGGTTCATGGTATCTTTATACAATGACAAATAAGGAAGAACAACATGCTTACTTTGATGGGGTTTATGAATCCTTAAACTTAGCACAAAAGGCTGCTGTTGATGCAATTGAAGGCCCAGTAATGGTTATTGCTGGCCCTGGCACAGGTAAAACCCAGATTCTTAGTGCAAGAATTGGGAAAATATTATTAGAAACAGATGCCAACCCAGAAAATATTTTATGCTTAACCTATACTGATGCTGGAGCTGTTGCAATGCGCAAGAGATTATTGCGTTTTATAGGCCCAGATGCATACAAAGTGAATATTCATACATTTCACTCATTTTGTAATGATGTTATTCAAGACAACCTTTCGTTATTTGAAAAAACAAAACTAGATCCTATTTCAGAATTAGAGAGCATTGAAATATTTAAACAGTTAATTGATGGTTTTCCTAAAAATCATCCATTAAAAAGATATCGTGGGGATGTCTATTTTGAAATAAATAATTTGAAGCATTTATTCAGCACTATGAAAAAAGAGGGTTGGACAGCTGAATACATTAACAATGCAATAGATACCTATTTAAAAGAAATACCTACTAGAGAAGAATTTATTTACCAAAGGGCTTATAAACAATTCAAAAAAGGAGATCCTAAACAAACCCAAATAGATTTGGTTACAGAGCGAATGGAAAAACTCAGCGCAGCAGTAAATGAGTTTAATCGCTTTAAAGAGCTCATGAAAAAAAGAAATCGATACGATTTTGATGATATGATTATATGGGTATTAGATGCATTTAAAGAGAATAAATTATTATTGGCTAAATACCAAGAACAATTCCAATATATTTTAGTAGACGAGTATCAAGACACTAGTGGAACGCAAAATCATTTAGTAGAAATGCTTATTAGCTACTGGGAACATCCAAACATTTTTGTAGTGGGCGATGATGATCAAAGTATCTATCGATTTCAAGGTGCTAATATTGAAAACATGGAGAAATTTGCAGATACTTACAGCAAAGAAATCCAAACGGTTATACTAACAGAAAATTATCGTTCTACACAGCCAATTTTAGACGTTGCGAAAAGCTTGATTGATCGCAATAATGAAAGACTGGTAAAAAAAATTCCAGGATTAAGTAAAGAACTAATTGCTTCTAATAAAAAAATTAATGGATTAACCAATCCTCCTATCCTATCTGCATATGAATCAGAGCAACAAGAAATGATTGGTATAACAATAGCAGTTGAAAAATTACTATTAGAAGGTATAGAACCAGGTAAAATTGGTGTTATTTATAAAGAAAATAAATATGGAGAATCGCTTAGTAATTATTTTAAATTAAAACAGATACCGGTTTATAGTAAAAGAAGTTTAAATATTCTTGACTTGCCACTGGCTAAAAAAATCACCCTTATATTAAAATATTTAGCAGCTGAGCACGATACTCCATTTGGTGGTGATGAAATGTTATTTGAGATTTTACATTTTAATTGGTTTGGTATACCGCCAATTGAAATTGCTAAAATTACTGCAACGGTTGCAGACAAAAGATTTGGAAACGACAAAACAAATCTTAGACGATATATTATAGAACTAGCCAACCAGCCTGCCAAAGATTTATTTAGTATGCCTATAAATGGACTTCAAAAAGCAATTAACAGTTTAGAAAAATTGATTGGAGATGTTCCAAATGTAACATTACCAACTCTATTCGAAAATATCATTCGTGAAACAGGGGTTTTAAGTTATATCATGCAACACCAAGAGAAACACTGGTTGTTACAAGAGTTGACTGGCTTATTCAATTTCTTAAAAGAAGAAACCAGCAGAAATCCTTCATTAAATTTAGAAGAACTCATTACTGCAATAGAACTAATGGAGAAAGAGGGCATTATACTTCCGCTAGTTCAAGTTAG
>JBKBWE010000111.1:0-8001 GCA_046289145.1 Sediminibacterium sp. | reverse complement strand
CAGGAGTCAATGGCATATTAGCCAATGGTGCTGTTTGAAAATTATTGATATTACTACCTCCCCAACCCGAGACATATACATTTCCACACCTATCTACTAAAAATGCAGATATAGAAAGATTGGGTATAGTTGCACCACTAGAACCAAAATTAGTCAGATAAATAAAATCGGAAAGATCGGGTTGCATTTTAGCTATAAATTGTTTGCCTGATGCTTGTCCGGGATTATTATTGTTGTAGGGAGAATTAATTGGATTTAAAACCCCGGTTGTTGTGCCCACTATAAAAGGATATCCTTGTCTGTCAAATTGAATACCAAAAATAACGTCCACTCTATCCGTTCCAATAAAACTAGTGCTAATTATATTTGAACCATCTGGAGTAATAATACTGATAAACCCTTCAACAGATCCATTCGAACTCTGAAATTTTGATGCCGCATTTTGTCTGGCTGGCATATCAATACTAGAAGTTGCTCCAGCCACATAAATATTTTGATTAGCAGGATTGATGGCTAATACAAATGCCGCATCATCATCTGCTCCTCCTAAAAAGCTTGAAAAAATAACACGCGATAAATTGGCATCTAATTTTATTACTACCCCATCTTGAAACCTCCCATCTGGCGCAGTTCTACTAGCACCTCGAACTTTTTGAAATGCGTTTGCACTGATTGGAAAGTCGGTAGATTGAGTAACCGAAGCCAATAAAATATTTCCCTGCCCATCAAAAATCACTTCACTTCTTGCATCGTCACCATAATTCCTTCTAGTAGTTTCAGAACCTGTAGGATTTTCATAATTGGGTCTAATATTCACTCCATCTCTTCCTGTTCCACCAATTCTAAGCGAACCAATTAATGCAGTTCCTGTACTATTTAATTTAGTGAGAATAATATCGAAAGTTCCACCTCCATCTCCATATAAAGGGAATGTATTTACTGTAGGATATGCATCACCAGACGAAGTTCTTCCAGCAATTACTAAATTTCCAGCAGCATCTGCTACCAAACTATGTGGTTGTTCATTTCCATTCCCACCCACATAAGTAGCATATATTAAGTTGGTTCCACCTGGTTCAAATTTTAAGATGCCCATGTCGAAACCTGTGATACTTCCCTCATTAATACCACCTGAATAGTTTTGTCTAAAAGCGCCATTAGTAGTAGGAAATCCTGCACTAAACACAATACCACCTGCATAAAAATTTCCTAGTAAATCATAAGTGGCCGTAAATCCCCAGTTATCAGCCCTACTTCCAGAATAACTGATGAATACTGGTTGCGGATCAATCACCAAAGTACTATTGCGATTGTACTGATTACTTAACTTAAACTTGACTAAATTTCCTTTTACCTCATAGCCACATGCTACCTCTTTTCTTTCTCCATCAATTAGTTGGTAAGTGTAGGGAACCGTTTCTTGTAATACTCCAACTGAAGTATTTACTTGTAATGCCCCGTTTTTTAATGAAATCCCTTCAGTTCCTTCAAAATATAAAATAACTTTAGAGGGATCACCACCTGGATGTACAATAATATCATATTTCAATACCCCATTATTGGTATAATATCGAATATCAATATTGGGATACATATTTTGATAAGTAACAGATTGATAAGTTTTGCAATTACTAGCCCATTTAGCAGGATCATTCCCTATAAAATAATTGCTCACCCCTGGCAATGGCTTTTCCTTAATTATTGTGGGGTTGGGATTTGCATTTAAAAATTTTACTTCGTAAACATGCGAACGCAAAGTTTTATCTAGTATTGGTTCTTGAGGGCTACCAGGCTCTGTTGAATTTCGAGAGCCGATACCTGCACCAATACTAGTTCCATGTGGGTGAGTTGTTTCGGCAATACTTGCGTAATCACTTACTTGATGTTGCAAAACCCTATAACCAGTTTTGGTAAGTGCAAATGCACTGGCAGGAAGCTCACTTTTAAATTGTATGGTAGATTGCCACTGGCCTTTATTCTCAATAAAGTCTAAATAACCCTGTGCATTTAGGCCCAGCATTCCTATCAAAAAAACCAATATCAATCCAATTTTTTTCAACATCTCTACTTTAAGTTACGATATTTTACTCCAGCCATGCTTCAACTGTTGTGATGACAAGTAGTTTTTTAACATAGCATTCTCAGTTGAATCTAAGTACAAATCTTGTTCCACAATTTGTGCAGCTTTTTCTTTTGCCTTTTCTAACAATGCTTTGTCGTTAACAATACTTGCTAGCTTAAAGTTCAAAGCACCACTTTGCCTGGTTCCTTCAATATCACCTGGACCTCGCATTTCTAAGTCCTTTTCGGCAATTTTAAAGCCATCATTGGTGGCGCACATTATATTGATACGTTCTTTGGCTTCTTTGCTTGCTTTGCTACCCGTTAATAAAATGCAAAAACTTTTTTCACTTCCTCTTCCAACCCTTCCTCTAAGCTGATGTAATTGAGACAAACCAAATTTCTCTGCACTTTCAATTACCATTACTGAAGCATTTGGCACATTCACCCCTACCTCAATTACGGTGGTACTCACCATAATTTGGGTATCCCCTTTTACAAAGCGTTGCATATTAGCTTCCTTTAAATCGGTCGGTTGCCTTCCATGAACCATACTTATTCGATAATTAGGTTCAGGAAAAAAACTTTTGACTTGTTCATAGCCTTGCATCAAATCTTCATAACTCAATTTTTCACTTTCTTCAATCAAAGGATAAATAAAATAAGCTTGTCTTCCTTTGGCAATTTCTTCTTTTACAAAACCCATTACACTTGCCCTAGCCATTTCGTTTCTATGGACTGTTGTAATTGGAATTCTACCAGGAGGCAACTCATCCATGACGCTGTATTCTAAGTCTCCATATGCAGTCATAGCTAAAGTTCTTGGAATAGGCGTTGCGGTCATCACCAAAACATGAGGCGGAATTACTGCTTTGGTCCAAAGCCTTGCTCTTTGAGCAACACCAAATCGATGTTGCTCATCTACAATAACTAATCCTAAATTTTTGAATTGTACTTTATCTTCAATAATGGCGTGTGTTCCAACTACAAAATGAATAGTGTCTTCCTGTAATCCTTTTAAAATTCTTCTTCGTTCTGCAGTTTTGGTACTTCCAGTTAAAAGCGCAATTTCAACAGGCATTTCTTTTAACAAACTGGTTAACCCTTGATAATGTTGTTGTGCTAGAATTTCGGTAGGTGCCATTAATGCACTTTGATATCCATTGTCTGCTGCTAATAACATGCTCAATAAAGCAACAATTGTTTTTCCACTTCCCACATCTCCTTGCAATAATCGATTCATCTGCTTACCGCGAGCTGTATCCTGCCTAATTTCTTTAATAACTCTTTTTTGTGCACCAGTTAATGCAAATGGAAGATAATGCTGGTAAAAGTCATTAAAATTGGACCCCACTTTTTCAAAAACAACTCCTTTACTAATGGTATTTCTTTGTAACCTTACTAATTGCAATCTTATTTGGGCAATAAAAAATTCTTCGAACTTTAAGCGTTCCATTGCTTTTTTAAAATGGAGATCTGAGGTAGGAAAATGGATGCCAGCTATTGCTTCATAGCGTCCCAATAATTTTAATTCTTTTAAAACACTTAATGGAATATTTTCTGGTAAATCATTGGGCGTTAATTGTTGAAGTAAAGTATATGTGAACTTTGCCAACTGCCTTCCATTTAAACCTCTCGCTTTCAATTTTTCTGTTGAAGGATATACAGGCTCTAAAAATGCAGCACCTCCCATTTTAGCAGGGATAAACACTTCAATTTCAGGATGCACCATTTGAGGTTTTCCATTGAAATAAGTGGTTTTACCAAATACCAAATAATCTGAACCAATATATAAACTTTTCTGCACCCAATTAATCCCTTGAAACCAAGTTAATTCAAGTATACCAGTTGCATCTCTTATTTGCGCTACTAATCTTCGGGCGCGCTTTTCTCCTATTACTTCGAATTGCAATAATCTCCCTGCAACTTGAATATATTCCGTTTGAAAATTGATATCGCTTATTTTATTAACCTTGGTTTTATCAATATGCCTGATAGGATAGTGCTGAAGTAAATCGTTAAAAGTGAATAACTCCAACTCTTTTTTAAGCATATCTGCCCTAAGCGGTCCAACCCCCTTAAGGTATTCAATAGGCGAAGCGAGTATGGTATTTACAGCTGAAATAATGATAATAATATGGTTCCGGCTACAATTTCCGATTTCTTTTGATGCCAACCATAAAAAACCAAACACTATATTTATCTTCGCCCACATGGAAAAAGAGGTTGTAGTAAGTGGAATTCGGCCTACCGGATTTCTTCATCTTGGAAATTATTTTGGTGCAATGCGTAATTATGTGCGCATGCAAGACGATTTTAATTGTTATTTTTTTGTAGCCAACTGGCATAGTTTAACCACCCACCCCGATACAAAAGAATTAAAAAATAGTGTTTATAGGGTTATTGCAGAAAATATTGCTTGTGGATTAGACCCACAAAAAGTGGCATTTTATGTTCAAAGCGATGTACCTGAAATTGCAGAACTCTATTTGTATTTAAATATGCTTTCTTATAAAGGGGAGTTAGAAAAAACAGTCACTTTTAAAGAGAAAGTAAGATTACAACCAGAAAATGTAAATGCTGGACTGCTTACCTATCCTGTATTACAAGCTGCTGATATTATTATTCAAAGAGCAGTTAAAGTTCCAGTAGGTAAAGACCAAGAACAACACTTAGAAATGGCCCGAAATTTTGCAGACCGTTTTAATTATCGTTATGGAGATGTGTTCCCTTTACCTTATGCATTTAATTATGGAGATGAATTAATCAGAATTATGGGGTTAGATGGCAATGGTAAAATGAGTAAGAGTGAAAATCAAAATGCCACTATTTATTTAGCAGACGACGACGAGTTGATTAGAAAAAAAATAATGAAAGCCAAAACCGATCAGGGACCTACTGAACCGAATTCGGAAAAGCCAGATTTTATTCAAAATCTTTTCACTATGATGAAGCTAGTAAGTACCGACGATACTTTACAAAAATTTGAAGATGATTTTAATGCCAGTTCTAATGGAAACTGTATCATTCGATATGGAGATATGAAAAAGCAATTGGCAGAAGATATGGTTGCATTCATTAAACCAATAAGAGTGAAAGCTGCAGACCTACTAGCTAATCCAGATGAATTACATAGAATCATCAAACAAGGGGCCGACAAAGGCAGGTCTAGGGCTTCTGAAACCTTAAAAATGGTTAGAGATGCAGTAGGATTGAATTATTAGTACTCAAACCACCAAAATCAGATTAGTTTACTTAAGTTGCGACACTTTAACAGCATTTACCAATGGCAAAACCTAAAAAACCAAAGCACGTAGCAATAGCGGGAAATATTGGTGCGGGCAAAACAACTTTAACCGAAATGTTGAGTAAACATTATCGCTGGATTCCTCAGTTTGAGAATGTAGACACCAATCCTTATTTAATGGATTTTTATGAAGACATGCCTCGTTGGAGTTTTAATTTGCAAATTTATTTTTTAAATAGCAGATTAAATCAGTTGTTAGATATACAACACGGAACTGAAACTGTTATTCAAGATAGAACCATCTATGAAGATGCCAATATATTTGCGCCGAACTTACATGAGATGGGATTGATGAGTAAAAGAGATTTTGATAATTACTATCAATTTTTTCAGACATTAAAAACCATGGTTCAACCACCAGATTTATTAATTTATTTAAAAGCCTCTGTTCCTACTTTGGTTTCGCAAATTCAAAAAAGAGGTAGAGAATATGAAGAAAATATTCGTTTAGATTATTTAAAAAAATTAAATGAGTATTACAATAAATGGATTGATGGCTACAAAGAAGGACAGCTACTAATTATAGATTGCGATAAAAATAAATTTGCTGAAAACGAAGAACAATTTGGTGAAATCATCAGCAAAGTTGATGGAATGCTTTTTGGACTTTTTTAAAGGTCACTACATTATAAATATGAATTACGAAGAACTTGTAAAAAATCATTCTGGAGAGTTAATTGAAAAATTGGTAACTCATGTAGTTAGCCAAGACCCCGTTGAAGTATTATTCAATTTCGAAGACAACGACCAATGGGCCATCGTTAGCATGCACCAGTATGAAGAAGATTTAGAAATTTCACTTAGAATGCATTCTAACCAATCAATTGATTTGTTTGTGGGCTACTACGACGATGAAGATGAGTTTCACGAAATAGTGCATGTATTAAATGAAACAGAATTAGAACAATTACCCGATGGCTTAAAAAAAGTAATGCGTAAAGTAGTAGACGACGAGAAAGGGATGCGACTACCTGGTAACTTTTTATCTGCAAAATAATAAAGCCTCCCTCTTTTAAGAAGGAGGCTCTTCAGGCAAACAATCGCAACAACTTTAGCAATCAATAGTTATACGATTGGCGCAGCCGCCAGAATCTCTGCCGAAACACCGGCTGCATATTTTTCAAAATTTGTAATAAACTGTTGTGCCAAATTTTTGGCTGTTGCATCATATGCAGCAGCAGCTGACCATGTAGATTTTGGATTTAAAATTTCCGCAGGAACTGCAGGACAACTGGTAGGAATCATCATACCAAATACTGGATGTTGTTCAAATGATACATTATCCAAACTGCCATTCAGAGCTGCCGTAATCATTGCCCTAGTATAGCTTAATTTCATTCTGCTTCCTGTACCATAAGATCCGCCACTCCATCCGGTATTAATCATCCAAACATTCACTTGATTCTCTTTCATTTTAGCACCCAACATCTCCGCGTATTTACCAGGATGTAAAGGTAAAAATGGCGCCCCAAAACAAGCGCTAAAAGTTGACTTTGGTTCGGTTACTCCTGCTTCAGTTCCAGCTACTTTAGCAGTATATCCACTAATAAACTGGTACATTGCTTGACCAGGACTTAGCTTACTGATTGGAGGCAAAACACCATATGCATCACAGGTTAAGAAAAATATATTCTTTGGTAATCCTCCAATACTTGGTTCCATTGCGTTGGAAATAAAATGCAATGGATAACTTACCCTTGTATTTTCAGTTATGCCTTTAAAATTAAAATCAATTTGATTGGTCCCGCTTACAAAACCTACGTTTTCTACTAAAGCTCCTGGCTTAATAGCATGAAAAATCTCTGGTTCTTTTTCTTCACTTAAATCGATTTTTTTTGCATAACAACCACATTCAAAATTAAATACACTATTATTGGTCCAACCATGTTCGTCGTCTCCAATTAACTTTCTATTTGGGTCGGCACTTAAAGTTGTTTTACCAGTTCCGCTCAATCCAAAAAATACCGCAACATCTCCCTCCTTGCCCATATTAGCACTACAATGCATGCTCAAGACATTTTTTTGTTGTGGAAGAATATAATTGAGGATGGTGAAAATACCTTTCTTCATTTCACCGGTGTATCCTGTACCACCAATTAAAATGGTTTTATGGGTAAAAGAGACAACTGCAAAATTGTGCTGTCTGGTTCCATCAACAGCAGGATCTGCTTTAAAACCAGGGGCTTGAATGATATGCCACTCAGGAGTAAAGTTTTCTAACTCTTCTTCTGTTGGTCTTAAGAACATATTGTACGCAAACAAATTGCTCCAAGGATTTTCATTGATTACTCGAATATTTAAGCGGTAATGATCATCTGCACAAGCGTAAGCATCTCTTACCCATACTTCATCTTGTTGTCCTAAATAGTCCAACTCTTTTTTCTTCAATTGATGAAAGTATTTTTCATCAATTGGAATATTAAAATTATTCCAATGAACTGTATCTGCGGTTATTTCATCTTTTACAATGAATTTGTCTTGAGGACTTCTTCCAGTAAATTCTCCCGTATTAATACAAAGTGCACCGGTATCATTTAATACACCCTGCCCTTTTAATAACGCTTGATTCACTAATGTTTCAGGAGATAATTGATAATGTACCCCATGCTCGTTGGTTAATCCCAAGGCTAAAA
>JBKBWE010000404.1:0-1750 GCA_046289145.1 Sediminibacterium sp. | reverse complement strand
GGCTAATCTAATTATTTCGAATGGAGATTTAATGAATGCTCAATTGATTAATTGGACACAGAATAATGGATATAGAAGACTAGATCTCACTCTTAGTGTGGTTCCAGGGTCAGATTTGAATAAGGTTCAACAATTGATTGCTGCAATATTAAACGCGCACCAAGATGTACTAAAAACACCTGTACCCCAAACAGAATATCAGCAAATTGAAAATGGTGCAATTCGGTTGGTTATTTATTTCTGGGTAAAACGCTTTGGGGATGCTGGGCATGTTACGAGTCAGTTAATAATGGAAATTGATCGAGTTTTTCAAAATAATAAAATTGACTTTTCTTTTCCTACGCATAAAATTATTGTAGACAAACTAACTGGAAAAGAGGAGCTATAAAATATGAAGTGCTTTTTTATTTTATTGTTTTTAAATTGCTTTAGTCTAATTACTACTGCACAAAATCTATTGACAGATTTTCCAACTCAAACCGATTTAACTGCTAATAATTGGGATATTAATGCTGTCGCTACTCCTTTCCAATTCTATTGGAAGGCAAAAGATGGTAAATATTATAAAGTAAATGATAATAGCTCTTCCAGAAAGAAAATTAATCAATACCAATTGTATTATTCTTTTGTAGATAAGCCTTTAAAGGAAAAGGATTATACTGCACTGCCTCTTTATTTCAATACTAAGTATCCTGTTCAAATTACGCAGTTGAAAGCAAGTGAATGGTTAATAGATTTTGTTGGTTTAAATAATAAAGTATATCAAAGTACTTTAAGAGAATATAATTCCGAAAAATGGATGGAACAGTTTTTAGTTCCTACATCAAGTAACCTTTCACTAAAAGATATTGTGATGCCAGGTTCGCACGATGCTGGTATGAGTGTGTTAACTGCCACCGGTGGTCAACAAAAAGGTACCATTAATGTTTGTAACACTTTAACGCAACAATTGACCATTGAACAACAATTACTGCAGGGCATTCGAATGTTCGATTTAAGGGTTGGAATGTATAATCAATTGCTTTATACCAAACATGCTGCAGCCGATTGTATGGAGGAAGCAATTGGGGGTGGATACGGTGAGCAATTGAAAACCGTTTCAGAAGGGATCAAACAGTTTTTAAAAATCAATAAACAAGAAATCATCCTGCTAACTTTTAGCCATTTTTGTGAAAAAGAAGCTCCCTTGCAGCAATTGCAAGACAGCTTAATTAAATGGATTGGTACTGAACAAATATATCAAAATGAATATACTGCAATAGGTAATGTGCCGCTTAAAAAATTGGCAGGGAAAGTTGTGCTGAGTTTCGAAATTCCTAATTGGAATCATTTACAATTTCCCAACTGTGCTATTGCAGATAGTTCTAATGCATTTATCAATTTTAGGAGAGCTTATGCCAGTACCAATAAACTAAATTTATTATTACAAACAGAACAGGTTTTTTTTGAAAAGCTTCAGAATGGTGTACAGCAAAATGATTTGATTCGTCTAGATTGGCAAATTACCCAAAGTGCTGATGAAGCTTCAGCAGTATGTAATGATTTTCAAGATGAAAAATTAAATCCTATTGTAAATGGTGCTATACTCTTGGCCAATATGATTCGTAAAAATAAAAGTATTATAGATCATGCAAAATTGGCTAATCAGCAACTACCAATTAAAATGAATGAATGGATTACGAATAACACAATCAATAACAAAAACAAGCCGCATATCATTTATGTAGATGTGGCCGGAGCTTGGGTAACC
>JBKBWE010000110.1:0-8078 GCA_046289145.1 Sediminibacterium sp. | reverse complement strand
TTATTGAAGTACTTAATCGGGTTAAACCTCCCTATAATATCAATCAATCTACACAAGAATTAGCATTAAAAGCTTTGGAAGAAGTTGGTCAGGTAAACGATATGATCCGATTATTGGTAGATATGCGTGATGCATTGGCAGATGTTTTTCAATTGATGCCAACAGTACAAGAAGTGTATCCTTCAGACGCGAATTTTTTATTGGTCAAAATAAATGAAGCCAGAAAAGTGTATGAGTTTTTATTAACTAAAGGGATTGTATTACGAGATAGGAGTAATGTACAACTTTGCAATGATTGCTTAAGAATTACGGTAGGTTCAGAACAAGATAATACCATTTTGGTTGAAGCAATGCAAGACTGGTATCAATTGAATTCATAAATTCATGCTTTAATATAATATATATGCAAAAAATTAGATTAGTGGTTGCGATGTTATTGATGTTAAATATTGTTCTTGCTCAACCAAAGCAACAAGTTCCTATTCAATTACCCGCAGGTTTTACTAGTAAAATAGTAGCCAACGATTTGGGTAGAGTAAGACATATTGCCGTTAATAGCAATGGAGACTTATATATGAAGTTAGATCGCTTGGTTAATGGGAAAGGTATATACCGTTTACGCGATATGAACAAAGATGGTATCATGGAAGACACATTAGCATTTGGTAATTATACTGGTACTGGAATCGCAATTAACAATGGGTATTTATATGCCACTTCTGATCAAACTATTTATCGATACAAACTAGATGCTAACCAGAATATTATAAATCCAGACCAACCTGAAATAGTGGTAGATGGATTAATTAACAAAAGACAACATGCTTCAAAGTCAATAACTTTTGATAAAGTAGGAAATCTTTATGTGAATATTGGTGCCCCCTCAAATGTTTGTCAAGAGCAAGACAGACAAAAAGGTTCAACAGGTTTAACACCTTGCCCCATTTTGGAAAATGCAGGAGGTATTTGGCAATTTAGTACAACAAAAACCAATCAAACTTTAAATGATGGTACTAGATATGCAACAGGGATGCGTAATGCATTGGGTATTGATTGGAACAATGAAGTGAACGATTTATATGTAACTATTCATGGAAGAGACATGTTGTACCAATATTTCCCTGAAATGTATGATCAAAAGCGCGGTGCTGAATTGCCCTCTGAAACTTTTTACAGAGTAAAAAAAGGAGATGATTGTGGTTGGCCTTATATCCATTGGGATCATTTTCAGCATAAAAAAATATTAAATCCGGAATATGGAGGTGATGGTAAAAAAGAAGGTGCTCCAAATGCAATTACACCGCTGGTAGGTTTTCCTGGCCATATGGCTCCCAATGCCTTATTAATTTATTCAGGCAACCAATTTCCTGAGAGATACAAGAACGGTGCTTTTATTGCTTTTCATGGAAGTTGGAATAGAACACCCGAACCTCAAGAAGGATTTTATGTGGTATTTGTTCCTATGAAAGATGGAGTTCCTACTGGGAAATGGGAAGTATTTGCGGACGGATTTTCGGGTATGACTCCGGTGACTAATCTGTCTGCTGCTAAACATCGTCCAACTGGATTAGCGCAAGGGGAAGATGGGTCTATTTATGTATCAGATGATAAGGCAGGATATGTTTGGAAAATTTCTTACACTAAATAATTGCAATAATTAAAATAGAATGAAACTTATTTTATTTTTAATAGGATTTACTTTTCTTTCCGTTGATACATTTTCGCAAAAGTCAATACAAGACAAGTCAAAATTGATGTTAAGCGGAAAAAAAGTCTACGATATGTATTGTCAAGCTTGTCATCAGGCTGATGGAAATGGGGTGCCTAGATTAAATCCTCCTTTGACTGGAACGGTTTATGTTACGGGTAGCAAAACAAGATTAATTGACATTGTATTAAATGGGTTGACTGATCCATTAGAAATTAATGGAGAAGAATACAATAATCCAATGGCTGCACACTCTTTTTTAACGGATCAACAAATTGCAGATGTGTTAACATATATCAGAAATAGTTTTGGAAATAAAGCAGGAGTAGTTACTGCTGCTGAAGTAAAAAAACAAAGGGCAAAAAAATAATCATGAAACAAATTTTATTTATAGATAGAGATGGGGTAGTGTTAGAAGAGCCTCCAATTGATTTTCAGATTGATGCAATAGCTAAAACTAATTTTGTTAAAGGAGCACTCACTAATTTATCTAGGATTGCTGCTGATTTTGATTTTTATAAAGTAATGGTGACCAATCAGGATGGATTGGGAACAGCTTCTTATCCAGAAGAACAGTTTTATCCTTATCATGATTTAATGTTAAGAACCCTTGACTCAGTAGGTTTCCAATTTGATGAAATGATTATTGACAAAACTTTTGCTGCCGAAAACTTACCAACCCGTAAGCCAGGAACTGGTTTGTTGCATCATTTGATGGGCAATGATAGTTATGACTTAGCTAATTCCTTTGTTATTGGAGATAGATGGAGTGATATTCAGTTAGCCATTAATTTAGGGGCTAAAGCAATATATTTTAAATCTGGATTACATGAATTAACTCCAGAACAAACAACCGCTTTTAAAAATGTGACTGTTTTAGAAACAAATTCTTGGGAAGAAATTTATTCATTTCTTAAACTAGGATTAAGAAATATACATCACGAAAGAAATACCAATGAAACTAAGATTTCGATTGATGTAAATATGGATGGGTCTGGCAAAGCTTTTATTGATACTGGTTTAGGATTTTTTGATCATATGTTAGACCAAATTGCTCGTCACGGTAAAATAGATTTAACCATTACTACCAAAGGTGATTTGCATATTGATGAACACCATACTATTGAAGATACAGGAATAGCATTAGGTGAAGCCTTTGCGAAAGCATTGACGGATAAAAGAGGGATGGAGCGATATGGTTTTGCTTTGCCTATGGATGAAGCCGATGCGAAAGTATTAATTGATTTTGGAGGAAGGAACTGGTTGGTTTGGAATGCTATATTCCAAAGAGAAAAAATTGGCGAAATGCCAACAGAAATGTTTTACCATTTTTTCAAATCATTTAGTGATGGAGCAAAATGTAACTTGAATATTGAATGCAAAGGAGATAATGAGCACCATAAAATAGAAGCCATTTTTAAAGCTTTTGCCAAAGCAATACGTATGGCAGTAAAAAGAGATCCAATTAGTAATTATTTGCCTTCGACTAAAGGTGTATTATAATTTAGATTCTCTTTTCCAAACATCTGTTCTGCCTAATAATGAAATACCTATATAGCCACGTACTTCAATAGTATTATTGTCTTTCATGGTTATTTTGCAACTATAGTCGTCTCCAGATTTTGGGTCATATAGTTTACCATCCTTCCATAAGTTGTTTTTATGAAAGATGAAATTTCTTAAATTAACCAATCCAAGCAAAGGCGTATTTCTTTTGGAAGGATCGCTATTTTTTGCATCTATTCTTGGTTTGCCAGTAGTTGGGTTATTGGGCTCTTTTAACCAAACTATTTTGCCAAAATAACTACTTCCTTGCTTATATATTTGAATAACTGCAGTTCCTTCTCCTGTTTTCCAGTTTCCGAGAATTGCATCTGGGTTATTGTCTGCAGTGGGATAACTATAAACAGGTAACAGGTATATGGTACTTAGTAAGAAGGTATATAATTTTTTCATGATTCAAAAAGACATTTGTTTAATAAAATTGCACTTTTAGTTGTAGACTTAGTAATTATTTTTTGTTAATTCACTACTATACTACATCTTTGTATCATGACTATTACAAATAAGCATTGGTGGTGGCATTCTAACTCTTTACGGGGATAGTAATGGTATAGCCAATATTCATTGAATATATTCAAAGCCCCGGATTAATCTGGGGCTTTTTTTATGGATTATAATTAACAAAAAATGAATAAAATACATTTAGCTACTACAGGTAAAAAGATACTTGGGGATATATACACACCTGTTGGAATATATTTAAGGTTGAGAGACCGTTTTAGAGACACTATTTTACTAGAAAGTACCGACCATCA
This sequence comes from Sediminibacterium sp., assembly GCA_046289145.1. Classification (GTDB taxonomy): domain Bacteria; phylum Bacteroidota; class Bacteroidia; order Chitinophagales; family Chitinophagaceae; genus Sediminibacterium. The sequence continues at coordinate 4,052 of JBKBWE010000110.1, read as the reverse complement.
TGCAAATGAAAATAGTTATTCTTTTATTTGCATTAACGCAATTGGGGGTGTTGAAATTAAAAACAATACAACAATTGAATACAAATTGCCAGGGAACGATCCAGTAAAGTTGGCATTAGATAACAAAATAAATGTGCCCCAATATTTGTGGGATTTCATGAATAAGTTTGATGTAGACAAATTAGTTGATAATCAATACCAATTTGCACAAGGATTGTATGGATATTCTTGTTTTGATGCAGTTCCTTTTTTTGATACTGCAATTACCTCAGAACCCACTAAACCGCTTATTCCATTAATCCGATATCGTTTATATCAATATGTAATTGCATTCAACCATTTTAAAGATGAGCTAATTATTTGTGAGAATAAAATTGCTGGTTTAGAGGGAGATTTACAAGTAATTGAAACATTAATTAGAAGTAAAGACGTGCCCGTTTATCCTTTTAGTTTAGTCGGGACAGAAAGATCTAATATGACCAATGAATCATATATAGAATTGGTGAAGAAAGGAATTAAAAGGTGTTTAAGGGGAGATGTTTTTCAAATTGTTTTAAGTAGACAGTTTGAGCATTCTTTCTCTGGAGACGAATTCAATGTGTATAGAGCTTTAAGAAGTATTAATCCATCTCCTTATTTGTTTTTCTTCGATTATGGTGATTATAAAATTATGGGTTCTTCTCCTGAAGCGCAATTGGTAATTAAAAATGGTAAAGCTATTGTTCATCCAATAGCAGGAACATTTAAAAGAACAGGAGACGATACAACGGATCAATTGGCTGCTGAAGACCTTTTAAAAGATAAAAAAGAAAATGCGGAACATGTAATGCTAGTAGATTTGGCAAGAAACGATTTAAGCAGGGTTTGCGATGAAGTAAAAGTGGTTCATTATAGACAAGTTCAATACTATAGTCATGTAATACATTTAGTAAGTGAGGTAGAAGGTAAGTTAAGGGCAGCACATAATCCTTTTGAAATATTTGCAGGAACCTTTCCTGCAGGGACGTTGAGTGGGGCCCCAAAAGTAAAAGCTTTGGAAATTATAGCTGAATATGAGCCTTCCCCAAGAAGTTTTTATGGTGGTGCAATAGGGTTTGTTGGTTTTGATGGCAGCTTTAATCATGCAATAATGATTAGAACTTTTTTAAGTAAAAACAATCAGTTAATCTGTCAAGCTGGTGCTGGTGTAGTTGCCGCGAGTACACCTGAAAAGGAATTACAGGAAGTGAATAATAAATTGAATGCTTTAAAACAAGCTGCTGCATTTGCTGCACAGGTTCATTAATTAAATCAAGTGTATGAAAATTTTGGTTTTTGATAACTATGACTCGTTTACTTATAACCTGGTTCATTTAATAGCCCAGATAACTGGGAATCATCCAGTTGTTTGTAGAAATGATGAAATTGAATTGTCTGAGGTAAAGCAATATGACAAAATATTACTTTCGCCAGGACCAGGAATTCCGTCTGAAGCAGGACTCTTGCAGCCTTTAATAAAAGAATATGCTGCAAGTAAAAGCATATTGGGTGTTTGCTTAGGCCATCAAGCCATTGGTGAAGTGTTTGGGGCAAAACTAATTAATCTCTCCACTGTTTTCCACGGAGTTGCAACACCTATACAAATTGAAAATTCAGTTAATTGTAAAGCTTCTTCCTTATACGATGGATTACCAAATCAAATTGAAGTTGGTCGATATCATAGTTGGGTGGTAAGTGACCAAGATTTCCCCACTTGTCTAAATATAACTGCTAAAGACGCCAATGGGTTTATCATGGGTTTAGCGCATGCGCAATTTGATGTAGAAGGAGTACAGTTTCATCCAGAAAGTATTTTAACTCCCGATGGTGCTACTATTATCAAAAATTGGTTAAAAAGATAAAATGAAAAAAATATTACAATACTTGTTTGAATATAAAACGCTTAGCAGGTCAAAAGCCTTTGAAGTGATGATAAATATGGCTAAGGGACATTATAATGATGCGGAAATTGCCTCATTTATAACGGTCTATTTAATGCGAAGTGTAACAATTGATGAACTAAATGGATTTAGAGATGCGCTATTAGAACTTTGTATAAAGACCGAATTAGGAACAACTGACTTGGTTGATATTGTTGGAACTGGTGGCGATGGAAAGAATTCATTTAATATTTCTACATTGGCTTGTTTTATTGTAGCAGGTGCAGGACAAAAAGTTGCAAAACATGGTAACTATGGGGCATCTACAATTAGTGGTGCGTCGAATGTAATGGAGCAATTAGGCTACCGCTTTAAACGAGATAGCAGCTCCTTAAAAAAAGAAATTGACGAGGCCAATATTTGTTTTATGCATGCCCCGCTTTTTCATCCTGCATTAAAAGTAGTAGGTCCTATTCGTAAACAATTAGGGGTCAGAACTTTTTTTAATATGCTAGGACCTATGGTTAATCCTGCAAACCCCGATTATCAATTAGTAGGGGTTTACAACTTAGAAATGGCAAGGATATACAATTACTTGCTTCAGCAAACGGGCAAGTCATTTACCATAATACATAGTTTAGACGGTTATGACGAAATCTCTTTGACCAGCGATACTAAAGTAATTACTAAGGATGGTGAATCTATTTTTTCGGCTATTGAACTTGGAAAAAAAATAGTAATGCCTGAAGCAATTTATGGGGGGAATACTGTAGAAGAGTCTGCAGCAATCTTTCTGAAAATAATCAAAGGAGAAGGAAGTTGGTCACAAAATGCAGTGGTATTGGCTAATGCGGCCATGGCTTTAAACGCAACTGGGAAGTTCAATAATTACCAATCTGCATATCAAGCTGCCGTAGAAAGTTTAGAATCTGGGGCTGCTTTAAAATCGTTCAACCATTTAATTGCCTTGCAGGCTTAGAATTTTTAATTATTTATTATGACCATTTTAGATACTATTGTAGCTCAAAAGAAAATAGAAGTAACAAACAAACAAGCATTAAATTCTATTGCACAACTGGAACAATCTACTTTTTTTCGGTTGCCTTGTTTGTCCTTAAAATCATCTCTATTGGATTCAAGTAAAAATGGAATTATTGCTGAGTTTAAAAGAAAGTCTCCAAGCAAAGGAATAATTAATGACAACGCAACGCTTCAAGAAGTAACTAGGGCTTATACACAATTTGGAGCAGCTGGTATTTCTGTTTTAACTGATGAGCCATTTTTTGGAGGTAGATTAGCCGATTTAGAAGAAGCAACTTTTAATACAATTCCGCTTTTAAGAAAGGATTTTATGATTAGCGAATACCAAATTATTGAAGCTAAAGCAAGTGGAGCATCGGCAATTTTGTTAATTGCTGCTTGTTTGAGTCCCAAACAAGTTAGAGATATGACCTTGTTAGCACATAATTTAGGGTTAGAAGTATTGCTTGAGATTCATAACCACGAAGAATTGGGCCATATTAATGATGTTATTGACTTAGTTGGGGTGAACAATCGGAATTTGAAAAATTTTGAAGTGAGTATTCAAATTTCTCTAGACTTAATTAATCAAATTCCTTCATCTATTCCTGCAATTGCAGAAAGTGGGATTGATAATCCTAATACCATTGTAACTTTACAGAAAGCTGGTTTTACCGGTTTTTTAATTGGAGAACGTTTCATGAAAGAATCGAATCCGTCTATTGCTTTTGCCAATTTTGTAAATGATTTAAAAATTAAACAAAATGCGTGCTAAAGTATGTGGGTTAAATAGTGTGAGTCAAATGATGCAATTGGATGAATTAGGCGTAGACTTTGCAGGTTTCATTTTTTATCCTAAATCGCCAAGATATGTTCTAAATACTATTTCGAAAGTTGATCTTAAAAAAGCAAAGGGATCTAATATTAATAAAGTTGGCGTATTTGTAAATGAAAATCCAGACCAACTATTGTCGTTGGTAGACGATTGCGGATTGTATCTGGCCCAATTACATGGTGACGAAACACCAAGGTATTGTGAAAAAATTGCCGACTACATTTCCGTTATCAAGGCTTTTCGGTTAAGGGATGACGATGATGTTTTATGGAAAATTAAAGATTACCAAGATATAGTAG
>JBKBWE010000109.1:0-8130 GCA_046289145.1 Sediminibacterium sp. | reverse complement strand
ATTAGCAAATGATTTCTTCCATCCCAATTTCATTAAAGAGTCTGGAATTTGGCGATCATTAAATTGCTTAACCCAATTAGGTAATTCTTTAAAGTAATAAGTGCTGGTTATAAAATTTCCAGACTTTGCATCAAACCAATAAGCTCCATTTGCACTGTGGCCGGCAGGCAATATTGCTCCTCTATCTTTTAAAGCGATACCAATTACTTTACTTTTAAAATTATTCGCCATTCTCACCTCATCTGCAATACTGGTAGTGAGCATATTTTTGGGGCTCATTTTCCCATCACTTGCTCCAGCTGCTCCCACACCATCTACGGTTCTATCTTCACTACAATAAACATTTCTTTTAAGCTGTGTATCATACCAAGCATTACCTGTTATTCCATGAATGGCTGGTACTGTTCCAGTATAAATTCCAGTATGTCCACATGCCGTAACTGAAGGGGTGTAACCAATTTGACAATTGTCATTACTAAAGCCTTGGCTCATCATTCTATTAAATCCACCATTGGCTTTAAACAAAGGAGCAAATCTTTCTAAATAGTCCCAACGCATTTGGTCAACTACAATCCCTACTACTAAACGAGGGGCTTTTTCAGTATTAGTATTTGATTTAGCTTTTTGGGCAACAATTGAGTTTGTAGCAGCAATAACTAGTACTGCAAGAATTCCCAAACTAGATTTTATTTGTTGATTTAACAAGGGATTAAAGTTTAATATGAGTAGTTAAATAAGGCTCGTAAGATACAGCAAACTGCACAATATGCCTTGTGCTTTGGTGCTTTATTGTTAAATTTGCAAAAAATTAATAAACCAATCAATTGTTTGTATGGCAGACATTTTTGAGAAATTGTTGAAGAATGCAGGTCCTTTAGGACAACATCGTGAAAGAGCACATGGTTATTTTGCTTTCCCAAAGTTAGAAGGTGAAATTAATAGCCGCATGAAATTTCGCGGTAAGGAAATGATTGTTTGGAGCTTGAACAATTATCTAGGATTAGCCAATCACCCTGAAATTAGAAAAGTTGACGCAGAAGCCTCAAAAGAGTTTGGCTTGGCTTATCCAATGGGAGCAAGAATGATGAGTGGAAATTCGAACTACCATGAACAATTAGAAAGTGAATTAGCTGCTTTTGAACATAAGGAAGATGCCATCTTAATGAACTTTGGCTATCAAGGGATCATGAGTGCCATTGATGCTATTTGTGGACGACACGATGTAATTGTTTACGATGCGGAAAGTCATGCATGTATAATTGATGGATTAAGGTTACATCCCGGACATAGATATGTTTTTAAACATAATGATATTGAAGATTGCGAAAAGCAATTGATTAGAGCAACACAATTAATAGAGAAACAAGGTGCTGGCGGAATTCTATTAATTACTGAAGGCGTGTTTGGAATGGCTGGAGACCAGGGAAAGCTAAAAGAGATAGCCGAATTAAAAAATAAATATCAATTCAGGTTATTAGTAGATGATGCACATGGTTTTGGAACTTTGGGTAAAACAGGTGCTGGAGCAGGGGAGGCGCAAGGTTGTCAAGACGCCATCGATTTGTACTTTTCTACTTTTGCCAAAAGCATGGCTTCTATTGGTGCATTCATGGCTGGAGATAAAGCCATCATCGATTTTATTCGTTACAATATACGTAGTCAAATTTTTGCCAAAAGCTTACCCATGCCAATCGTAATTGGTAATCTTAAGCGGTTGGATATGTTGCGTACCATGCCAGAGTTGAAAGAAAAACTTTGGAGCAATGCGTTGAAATTACAAAATGGATTGAAGGCGAAAGGATTTGATATTGGGAATACGAATACTCCAGTTACACCTGTTTACATGAAAGGTGGGGTAGAAGAAGCCACTGCAATGGTAATGGACTTAAGGGAGAATTATGGCATTTTTGCTTCCATTGTAGTGTATCCCGTTATTCCAAAAGGACATATTATATTCCGATTAATCCCTTCTGCAGCACATACTGACGTTGATATAGATGAAACACTAAAAGCGTTTAGTGAAACCAAAGCTAAATTAGATGCTGGTGCTTATAAATCTGAAGTAATACCAGATATGGCTGAAAGCAAATAGATTCAGTGTGAATTTCTAAGTGTATACTTAAATTGTTCTATAAAAAAAGACCCGAACTAATAATTCGGGTCTTTTTTTAGGATTGTAATTTCAAATTATAATTTAGCAATCAATTCTTTAGCCATTCTAACATAGTCTGCATTTTTTGCTTCTGTTGCAATGGTGATACATTTCTCAGCACTTGCTTTTGCATCTGCTTTCTGACCCATGTCTTTTTGAATTTTAGCAGTTAATAAAAATAGCCAAAATGCTTTAGGATTTGCTTCAGTTGCTTTATTTACATTTTGTAATGCCTTAGCATAGTCTTTGTCCCACTCGTAGTAAAAATTGGCAGCAGCTTGGTATGAATTAGGATTTACTTTTTCTGCTCCTAATGCCGCTTCAACCTGCGCACGAATTCTGTCTTTTACATTGGTGCTAATTGGTATGCTAACAGCCACTTTACCCCATGTAAGGTGTAAATCAATACTTTCCGCTTCTACATTAGCAAACTGAAAAGTAAAGGTTTCAACATTACTATTGGTTTTAACAGCTTTTACTTTAAAGCGAACTACATCTTCACTTTGCTTATAACCATCGGTTCCCCAATTAGTTAATCCTTTGTTTACAACCACTTCCCAATATTCTGTTCCAGGTACAGTATATAACACATATGCGCCAGTATCTAATGTAGAACCTCCCATAGTTACTTTGTCAGAAAAATGAATTCTAGTTGCTGCATTAGCACCAGTTCTCCATAGCTGATTTAAAGGAACTAATTCTGAATTCTCTTTTAACATTGCTCTTCCTTTCATATTCGGACGAGAGTAGGTCAATTCAATTTTTCCCATTCCAAAATCTTGACTGATTTTTTGGGTTGTACTAGGTTGTGGCATTCTTATTTGTGCAAAACCCATTACGCTGCATAATAAAGCAGCTGCAAGCAAAGTCTTTTTCATATTCAATAAATGTTTGAACGTCAAACTTAGGTTTTCCATCTGAAAAACAGCAATTTTTTTGATAAAATAGGATAAGTGGGGCCCAATTTAACAAAACCATTTATTTAAAACCAGGGTGAAAACGTTGTAAAGTATCTTTTAAAAAATGACTATCTAAATGGGTATAAATTTCAGTTGTAGTTATGCTTTCATGACCTAACATTTCTTGTACAGCTCTTAAATCGGCACCACCTTCTACTAGATGCGTAGCAAAAGAATGTCTGAATGTATGTGGCGAAATGGTTTTGGTTATACCTGCTTTTAATGTTAGGTCTTTAATAATATAGAAAATCATTACCCTGCTTAATTTTTTGCCCCTTCTGTTTAAAAACAAATAATCTTCTGATCCCATTTGAATGGGTTGATGTACCCTGATTTTATCTTTATAAATTTTTATGCATTTGATTGCTTCTGTTCCAATGGGTACCAATCTTTCCTTGTCTCCTTTGCCCGTTACTTTTAAAAACCCCACATCCAAATAAAGCCCCGATATTTTCAAATTAACTACTTCGCTTACCCTTAATCCACAACTATACATGGTTTCTAGAATGGCTTTATTTCTTCCTCCCTCTGGACTGCTTAAATCAATTTGACTAATAATCAGTTCAATTTCATCAAAGTGTAATGTATCGGGTAGCTTTCTTTTTGATTTCGGGGCATTTAATAATATAGAAGGGTCTGAAGAGCAAATTTGTTCTAACAAACAATACTTGAAAAAACTGCGTATGCCCGATATTACCCTCGCTTGTGAAGTAGCAGTCATTCCTAATTCGCTTACCCATTTAACAAAGGCTTGCAAGTCTTTTAATACAATTTCTGAAGGGGTTTTGGTTTGATTGGTGGCTAATAAAAAGGAGGTAAGCATTTCAATGTCGTGTAAGTATGCTTCTACAGAGTTTTCACTCAACGATTTCTCTAATTGCAAATAAGCTTTGAATCCTTTTTTATATGCATTCCACATGATTGATAAAGATAACAGCTATATGATTATATTCGCTTTTAGTCTGTTTTAAAAGTACGGCAGTTTTATGCAAGTTAATCTTAGATCGTTTAAACAAAAAGTTCATCATCATGCTAAAGGCATGAAAAAATTTTTAGGGAAGCTAGAAAAAAATCCGCCAAAAGGCCTGGATAAAATGGCTGAGAAAATTGACGAAGCGGTTTGGAAGGAAGTAGACTGTTTAAGTTGCGCCAATTGTTGCAAAAGCATGAGTCCTACTTTTACCACAAAAGATTTAAAGCGAATAGCTGCGCATGTAGACATGTCTGTTGCTGAATTTAAAGAGAAATGGTTGTATTTTGACGAAGAAGATGGAGATTGGATGAATAAAAAACAGCCCTGCCAGTTTTTGAATTTAACTACCAATATGTGTAGTATTTATGAAGTAAGACCCGATGATTGTGCAGGGTTCCCTCATTTAAAGAAAAAGAAAATGGTGGAATATATTCATGTTCACCACCAAAATATCAGCTACTGTCCAGCTACTTATAAAATGGTAGAGAAATTTCAAGAATTATTGAAGCCAGTTGGTAAATAATTGTTTAGGAGGGCTCTTAAGATTTGAGATTCAATTTTGCAATTCTACCACCGCCGCCTGCTAAAAAAACGGCCTTCCCATTTTTTGCTTTTTGAACAACATGAAAGCTTTGTGTGGAAATATTTTCCCAAGTCATTCCTCCATCTTTTGATAGGTCTACACCAGAAGTTCCGCATGCAACCAAAACACTATTACTTAAGTAAATTACACAAGAACGATATCCTAAGGGAGGAATTGTTGGCTGTTTAAATTGAATACTTGGTTCTAAGCGAATGGCAATGGAGTTTCCCATTCTCATGGTATCATTTGCAAAGTCTCCACCAACAATAAAAGCATGCTTACCTGATGGGCTTATAGCAATAGAGTTGGCCCCTGTAGACTCTTTTCCCTGCAAAAGGGGCAATGGGTATTGGTCTCGTTGGTCTCTTGCATTCAACAATCTAGAAATTTTTCCTCCTGTAACCATTAAAGTTCCTTTCTTAAATGCAGCAGTTGATTTATTGATTTGCAAATTGGTTCCACTTGAAGCAAAAAATGCTTCTCCTTCACTTAATGCGATACCATCGAGTTTGTTGGTTTCCCATGTTTCTCCTAGGTCATTACTCATTGCAAAAAATGCTTTCCCATTGATGGGATCTCCAATCACTTGAATCGTTTTTGCCTCAGCATGCATTGCATCTAAGAACATACCCTTAGTGCTATCTTCAAATACTTTATACCAGTTTTCACCACCATCAGTTGTTTTTAAAATAAGAGCGGGTTCAGCTACAGCCATAATGATGGCTGTTTTATGATTATATGCTTCAATGTCTCTGAAATCTCTTTTCTCATAGCCTTTTACGGTAGTCCATTTAAATGATTTGCCACCATCTACCGATTTTCCTACTGAGCCACCACTGCCACTTACCCAAACTATTTTATTTGATACTACACTTAACCCTCTAATACTTGTTTTTCTTCCTTGTTCAAGTATTTGAATAGGATTATTTGGTTGAGCAAAGACAATTGAATTATAACTAAGAACTAATAAGGCTAAAAATATTTTTATATATGGCTTCATACATTCATTTTTGCGTAAACAGCAACAAGTTAATTCAATTCCTTTTTAACATTATAATATTTTCGATATATGATTCCTTATTGGATGAGCAGAACCCAATTGCTTTTAGGTGATGAACCAATACTTTCCTTAATGAACAAACATGTTTTGGTTGTTGGGTTGGGTGGTGTGGGTGGTATTTGTGCGGAAATGATAGTACGCTCTGGTGTTGGGAAAATTACTATTGTAGATGCAGATACAGTAGACTTAAGTAATGCCAATCGTCAAATACCGGCGTTGCATTCTACTGCGGGTAAGCTGAAGTCTGAAGTAATGGCTGAACGATTAAAAGATATTAATCCTCAGTTAGAAATAATTGTTAAGTCAATTTATATAAAAGAAGAGCTTACGCAAGAATTACTTGATGAAGCAAAATACGATTATGCAGTAGATTGTATTGATACCTTATCGCCCAAAGTTTTTTTCATCAAAGGATGTTTAGATCGCAACATTCCAATTGTTAGTTCATTGGGTGCTGGCGGAAAGCTAGATCCTGCTCAGGTAGTCATTTCCGATATTTCTAAAACCTATCAATGCAATTTAGCTAGCTATGTAAGAAAAAAATTGCATGGTTTAGGTATTTATAAAGGATTAACAGTAGTATTTAGCGCAGAGAAAGTGGATCAATCTAAAATTATTGAAACAGAAAAAGCATACCCTAAAAAATCCATCATCGGTACCATGTCTTATATGCCTGCCATTTTTGGTTGTATGGCAGCGAGTGTGGTAGTGAGGGGATTGTTACAACAAGACTAGTAGAGCAGATAATTGCTTACTTGTATTTCCCATTCGGAAACTTTGGTTTCTTTAGTACATTTTTGAATGAATGAATGCATAGGCAATTCAAACAATTCCTCCGCATTGGGGATTCCTAATAGTTTATCTAAGTGTTTTACACCATCTGGATTAACATGCGTTTTATAAGGTGCCCATTCAAATTTTTCAGGGTGCAAGTCTTTGATGATTCTAATTAAAAACAGCCCAAAGAAAACGGGTTTAAATTGCATTGGATCATTCACTGTAAAATGAACTCCGTTACATTGTTCTCCAGCAAATTTATTTTGACTTGGAATAAAATGGACCGGCCTACAGCTTAATTCATCGCCAATAAATAAATTAATTTGTTGTGCTACTTCAGTTGCGTTCAGCCATGGCGACCCCACCGCTTCAAATGAAAAATCAGATGAACGCCCTTCCGATAAATTGGTTGCTTCTAAAAAACATAAACCAGGATATAGTAAGGTTGATTCAACTCGCTGAATTGCTGGAGAGGTTGGCACAAACGGGATGCCCCAATCCATCTGAAACATTAACCGATTCCAATGTTGGCATAAAATAATTTCGAGTGGGGCGTTGATATTTCTTTCGGAATTATAATACAAAGCCATTTCTCCTAATGTACACCCGTGTCTAATGGGCATTGGCCATCTACCAATAAATGATGCACAATTGGCGTTTAACCATGGTCCTTCGTTTAATTCCATGGATCCTGAAATAGGGTTGGGTCTGTCCAATATAATTAATGGTATTTGGTAAGTGGCCGATACTTCTAATAGATTACTCAAAGTCCATAAATATGTGTAAAATCGAACCCCCACATCTGGCACATCATATAGGATTAAATCAATGTCTGCTAAATCCTCAGCAGTTGGGGTTAATTTTTGTCCATACATGCTTACGATGGGTAAATCGGTTAATTCATCTACCCCATTTAGTATGGGAGCTCCATCGGCTCCTTTAGCCGAAATACCATGTTCTGGTGAAAACAGTTTTTTTACGTTGAATCCGGCTTTTTGTAAAGCCAATCTAGCCGGAACTAAGGATTGGGTGGTAGCTGCTTCATTGGTTACCATTCCAATACGCTTGTTTTTCCAAGGTATTATTTCTGTAGCAAGTAAAACATCAACACCAAATAAAACTGACATAGGTATTATTTAATTATTGGGGTAGTACTCTTTCAAAATTCATTTCATTCTTTAGTTGTTCTACAACATTAAATATGATTGGACATCTATCATAATGCATAAATGTGGTAAAGACCCTTCTCTTAAAATGAGGCAAATGCAAGGCAGGAAATTCTTTGCAACCTTCAAACCGATATTCGTATACTGTGCATTTATTGTCTTGTAAAAAATGACATGGCATTTGATTCATGATCATCATTCCATTGCTGCCTTTTTCTAAATATTGCTGGTCAAAACTTGTTCGATCCATTTGTAAATGACTCGATAAATTATTGGCTTCTTCCTCATTTAAGCAAACCATTAAACTTTTACAACAATTTCCACAGTCGGTACAAGAAATGGTCGGGCTTATTATTGCATCTAATTCTTGCACTTTGGCATCAATGGCTTCGTCGTTGAATTCTTTTATAAATGCACTAAATCGGTCGTTCTCTGCCTGGTGGTCTTTTGCAAAAGCCGA
>JBKBWE010000403.1:0-1771 GCA_046289145.1 Sediminibacterium sp. | reverse complement strand
GAATTACATTTCAAGGTGGTGATAGATTTTCACCAATTGACGAACAAGCCACAAATGCCCAACAAGCAATTGTGTATGATGAAACACGAGCCTACTCTGTTCAATCAGACCCTATTACCAACGTGCATTTGACAATTGCTTACAGAAAGAACAAACCAAAAAGCTCACGAGAAATAGCCCTAAAAATTGTGAACCTAACCCAGCAACCTGATTTTTTTGGGTATCAATATAATTATAGAACAGGCGGAATTGATAAAGATGTAGAGACAATTCTTTTACCCAATTTAAGCTATAAAATTCTTTTCTAACAACATTAAAACAATTATCAAAATGAAATTCACACTCTCCAAATACAACAGTTCAAAAATATTCCTGATAGATGCTTCGGGGGCTTTTATTTCAGCAGTACTATTGTTATTGCTGCACTCCTTTGACGAGTATTTTGGTATGCCTAAGCATATTCTAACCATATTCATAGGTATTGCAATACTTCTCTTTCTTTATTCTACCGTAATTTATCTTATCAGCCCAAAAAGCTGGAAAACCTATTTAAAGGCTATTGCTATACTCAATATGGCTTACTGTGCATTTACAGCTTATCAAGTATTTCAATGTTTTGAAAACCTAACCGTTTACGGCAAACTTTACTTTGCCGGTGAGATTTTGGTAATTATTTTTTTATCAATCTATGAACTTAAGATAGCTACAATCAATACAGAATTTAAAATCTAATAAAAACAATTATGATAAACGCAATCACGCTTACAATTAGTCTATTTGTCAGTCTTGCCTTTGATCAAGGCACTAAACAAACAGTGAGAATAACTAATCTTGAAAAAATGAAGGGTAATCTTTACATAGGTTGGTACAATGAATAAAGTACATTTAGAATAAACGATAAAGCGATTTATCGTGAAAAAGTAATAGTTAACAATCAAAATGAAATTTCCGTTGATTTTAATAACATTCCAAAAGGGAAATATGCAATAGCGGTTTTCTTAGACGAAAACGATAATTATGAATTGGACAGAAACATTTTTGGAATTCCAAAAGAAAAGTATGGTTTTTCAAACAACGTTTTACCGGCACTGAGACCCGCTACTTTTGAAGAATCGGCTTTTGAAGTGAATCAAATGGAAACCACTATTCATATAAATCTAAAATAAAATTATGAAGCCATTGATAGTCTTAATATCCGTATTTTTAGTTTCAATTTTTATCATAAAATTATTAACTCAAAAATATGACTTGCAACTATCCGCAAAAATTGGAATGAGTGCGATGCTTGTTTTTACGGCAATGGGGCATTTTGCATATACAAAGGGTATGGCAATGATGATACCGCCAGTCATTCCGCTAAAAACAGAAATTGTTTATTTAACAGGGTTCTTAGAAATCTTTCTGGGTATTTGCCTTTTGATTCCACGATTGAGTGTCTATGCGGGCTGGGTTTTAATTATTTTCTTTATACTTCTCTTACCTGCCAATATTTATGCTTCTATAAAACAAATTGATTATCAGAAAGCATCTTTTGATGGTAATGGTTTGATGTATTTGTGGTTTAGAATGCCATTGCAAATCCTTTTTATAGCCTGGACTTACTTGTCGGCTATTAAAGCAGTACAAATAAACAGCTAACTTAACACCTTGTAGTCTGTTTTTTTATAGTGAAATCAACTAAACATATGGATAAATGGCATTTGAATTAAAAAACGTTGTTCCTTGGGGACGGAATTTAGAGGAGTATTCAATATTTTTCAAACTAAGCAAC